>NZ_CANLZC010000037.1 GCF_947495455.1 uncultured Shewanella sp.
GGCCGGATATACGTATGCAGTTTTACCCATAGTTACTCAAAAGTATCACTTGTATTAAGTGAGGTGTCCATATATGTTTCCGTTTGAGCCTATAGGGACATATTCACGGCGCGTTATTTTTGTATTCGCACAAAAGACTGCGGCAGCAATCCCCTTTGGCCCTCTGTGAGTGGGAACTCACGATGTTCTATATAAGCGAAGCTTAATATTTAATCTCCCCGACTGTGAGTGGAAACTCACAACACTCTCCCCAACATTCCCAACTCCCCTTATTTATATTATTTTTATGCGACATTCTATGTTTCATTCTATGTCACAGCCTATGTTACAACCTATGTTACAACTTATGTTACATTACTGTAAAAACAGGTAGAATAGATTGTTTACCCTTACAACTGACAACTGACACTGACTCTTAATTCCTACTATCACCCTATAATAAGGAAAAACCACAAATGGAACGGATCTCTTTTTCTCGCCTGATGATGGGCTTAACCCTCACTTTCGCTATCACAGCCTGCGGCGGTGGGGGCGATGATCTCAATAATGACAGCGCCAATAATAACAGCAATAATCATCTCGATAACGACACGCCCACTGGCAATATTGGCGCCAGCCTTGCTGGATGTGACACCTTAAGCGGACAAGCAGCCAATGATATACAATGGACACTTGTCAACACAGATCCTGCACTGCAATTTCAAGTCGAACCTGACTATTATGCTGAGCAGTCAGGTGCCATTTTAGCGAAAATGCCAAACAACAGCGCCAACTACCAATATCACTGGCAACAGTTAAGCGGCGAGCCACTCACCTTACTCTCCCCCCATAGCCCTTTGTTAGCCTTTGAGCCCGCAAGCGAAGGCACTTATACGCTGCAAGTCAATGTCGTCGAAAAGTATCCTGCTCAAGATTCGACTCCTCAAACTTGGCAAGAAACCCTGAATATTAATGTCAGTGGAGTCAAAAACCTTAACGCACAAGTCAGAGTCAGCCATCAAGCCACGCAGGGGAGCTTAGTCAGCTTACGTCATCATTTAATGAGTGACACGGCTGCCATGACGAATTTAACTTGGTGTATAGCTGCGGGCCCAAATATCTTAGTTGACTTTACGCAAATCGACCGCCCTCTTTTTGCTGCCCCCAGTGTCACAAAGGATACTTTAAGCTCGCTACGCGCCATTGCCACTATTAATGGTGAGACGGTTATCGATGATGTCCATGTGCTGATCACCAAAGAAGAGGCCATCACCTCCCATTATTTTCCCTCTCCTTTAACACGCACTTTTGCCTATAATGCTAACTCTCCCTACGCGGCCACCTTGGAGCAATGTGTGTATAGCAACACGCTAACCCAGCCTTGTTTATTATCAAGCCTGCCGCTCATTGGCCAGCAAAGCAGCCAAAATGCCATGAAAGCAGCGATTAGCAATCGTTTACTGGTTTCCCACCAATGGATGGGAGATAACTTTATGCAATTTCTTGAGCAGATGGATCCACAAGGGGATTTTTTAACTTTATTACAGTCTGTGACCGCCATAGTGATCAGCAGCGATATTCGCCCCTCTTTTTATTGGGCGTTAACGGGCGCGATTTACTTAGATCCTGACAATTTATGGCTCACAGCGAATGAACGCGATACCATTAGTGAAGAGCCCGATTATCGCAGTCAGTTTGGTGAGTCGCTTAATTTCTTGATCCCTTGGCGATACGTCAAGAATAATGATTATGCTTCTGAATATTACTCTATCGCCAATAGAGGGGCACGCTCCCTTGATTCTCTCACTTCTGATCTTGCCTCTTTGCTATACCATGAACTCGCTCACGCTAATGACTATTTTCCTGTAGAACTCCATAGCCAATTACAAGGCCCCAGACTCATCGATGACTTTGAATGGATAAGCAATGCAGACTTATTGATTTCAACGAAACTGATGCAACAAAGTCCACTGACCAGTGAACCTCTGCTCGACTTAGCTAACGTGAGTTTTAGAGGGGAAGAGGCAAGCAGCACACAGCAAGCTTACACACCCAATGATGTCAGTGGCTTTTTTAGTCAAGATCATGCTAATGCTTATTATGCTTATAGCAGCCAACAAGAAGACATGGCCATGTTATTTGAAGAAGCCATGATGAGCTATCGTTTTGGCATTCAAAGAGACATTGCCGTTACCGATAAACCGGCTAACGCGACGGCCAATAATATCACCCTCAGTTGGGGACAACGTGGCCGCATTGGTGAAGAAAAAGTCTCTGAACGATTTGCGCTGATTGGCGCCTCTATTTTACCCACTATCGATGCGCAAGTGATCCAAAGTGCGCTACCTGCGCCCATTGAGTTAACCTCAGGATCCACTTGGGCACAAAGCTTAACGCAAACGCTCAATCCCTCGAACAAGCAAAATGAAAAAAATAAAGACAATGCCCTTGATAAACACGATCAGCTTATGGCAAAACCTAATAGCCCAATGATGGTAGACAAGCATCGCCCTCATCCCCCTTTAAAGCTCAGTGGTCAGCGTTAAGTTCAACATGACAAAGGCCATAGTTCATATTCTATGGCCTTTTTATATTTAAATGATTTGAAGATGTAAGCGCTAAACCGCTTGAGTCTCAAAGCTTATCAGTACAAAAAGCGACCTTACACACTACAGCCGCAACATTTCCTTAACAAAAGGAATGGTCAACTTTCTCTGGTGAATGAGTGACGCTTTATCGAGTCTATCCAATACATCAAATAAGGTTCTGAGATCCCGCGCGAGACGATTTAATAAAAACCGCCCCACATCATCGGGCAATTGTAAGCCTCGCATGGCAGAACGCCTTTGCAAGGCTGCAAGTTTTTCATCGTCCGCCATGGGCTGTAACTGATAATTGAGTCCCCACTGCATACGTGAAACTAAATCCGGTAATACAAACCCCGAATCGGTAGCAGAAACTTTTGCACTGACAATCAAAGCACTGTGATCTTGCTCGATAAGCCGATTATACAGATCAAAAATGGCTTCTTCCCACAGTGGATGACCAGCAATGGCATCCACATCATCGATACACACTAAGTCGATATTCTCTAACCCTTCTAACAGTGCTGTAGATATACTGGCATGGATCCCCAAAGGAATATAAAAGCTGCTGCGGCCTAAATCGTTTGCCTGAGCACAAGCAGCATGCATTAAATGGGTGCGACCTGATTTTTCTGGCCCCCAAACAAAAACGGCTTGTTTGGCTTTTCCTTGTGCACAATCTTGCAAGCTTTGGATCAGTTCATCATTACCTGCAGCCGGATAATAACTGTGAAAAGTTTCATCATCAGGCAGAGATACAGGCAATGACAATTGTAAAGGTGAACTTGACTTCACTCAGATAAGTCTCAATACGTTATTGTTTACTGACCCTATGTTAACATGCACAGCCACTAATGTCCTTTCCATTGATAAATCGTGGCGGCAACAGGCGCTGAAACCCCATTTTGACTCTCTGTTGGTGTTCCCGCTGACAGGGAAGTATCCATTCCTCTGCCTAGAGTCGCTCCCCTATTTGAAGACGCATAGCCACTATTGCTATCACTACCACTATCAGAATAAGCAGAATAAGAAGCGGTATTGTTCTCCAAGCTTGTATCACTCATGGCCGCCATTTTAGGCTCAGCCGCTTTAGAAAGCGGTGTTAATCTCGGCTCTAAATCCATCACACGAAATAAATCGGCTTGAGTACTAAAGAGCGAAAAATCATAAGTCACAGTGTCGCCTTTCATTTGCACCAGTTGCGCTGATTTGATCGCGCGTAACTGCTCTATATAGTGTTCTAGATCCACCATCTGTTTAATGGTATTCACACCAGAGAAGGTCACTTTTGTCATAAGTTGTGAACCCGAATCCACTGCCGCATACTGATCCACATAATATTCACTGACTTTAGCCATCATGGCACTAATGGCCGAATCCACATTCTGTGCATCACTGCTGATAGACACCAAAGGCGCACTTGACACCCCATCGCCCATTTTAGAATACAGGTTGAGTGTATAGTCCACTCCATTACTGCTGTTAGCAATCGATGCCATAATAAAGAAGTCAGCTTGATAACGACGGGACGCCTGTGCAACCGTATCAACGAACATGCCTCTCACATCGCTCACACTAATGCGCATTGAATCATCAAGATCCATCAAAGGAAAAAGAAAAGGCATGCCTCGATTATCGGCTTGACGAGAAAAATCACTTTTAATCTGACTAGTAGACTCATCACTGATAATTTGGCGTTGACCATTGTCATCATCGCTGACGAGCCAAATTAAAGTCAAAGGACGCTGTTTTCCCCAAACGGGTAAGTTGGCTTGCCTAAGCAAATCCACAATGCGGCGATTATCGAAATTCACCTTAAGGTATAATTGCCCTTCTTTTTCCTGATAACCATACTGTGTCATCAGAGCATTAGGATCATTATGTTTGGCCACAACTAATGGATTTTTAAGGGCACTTTGCAAACCGGAGTTTTTAAGCACTACATTATCAAAGGCTTGTTTAATGCCAACATTTCGCTGCTCGGTAGAGCGATTATCCACACTGACAAGGCTCTCATCCAATTGAGTGACTTCGGCAGCCGATAGACTAGAAGAAAAAATAACGAGAGTACTTAACAATAAAAGCGGTAACTTAACCATGACTTTCTGCGCTAGTTTTTTTTGCGCTAACTTACTATGCATTGGAATGTTCAGCATCTTTGGTGACTTAGCAATAACTCAAGAGTAGCAAAATTGTATCACAATAAAATGATTTTACCCCCTGTGTTCTTTATGCTTGTCAGTTATCATTAATAAAGTGCTTTTCTCCATCGCATCTTCCATCTTCTTACGAGTTCAGTTTTTTACCTAATTATTCCTATTTCACACTGCAGATGAATTAAAAAATGCCTACAACAGGATAAAGCATCGCACCTCTGGCATTAAGCTTGTTAAGCATTCAATCAGATCTAATCATTCTTAACCCAAGTAAAAGACGCATACATAGGTTCATGATCGCTAAGCTCAGTAAACTGAGTCAATTCATAATAATCACTTAAGGTTAAGGTATGGGTGTCACTGCGATTGGCATAACCAATTTGATCTGTATTTGCCCGCTCATGCTCACTGCAATAAGCGATACTGGTATCGTCTCCCTGAATCAAATCTTGGCAGGCCAGTCTTATGCCTGTTTGTGATAAGAAGTCTTCCCAAATTGCTTGATGTGCACTGGCTTGCGAATGATCGGCCCATTTAAGATTAAAATCCCCCGCCAATACTATGCTGGCATCGCTGGAGTACGCACTGATAAAGTCGGCCAATTGTTGCATTTGCCCACGTCTGGCCTCCATATCATAGTCACTGCGTCCGGCATCCATATGGGTATTATAAACATGGACTTCAAATCCTTGATTAACTTCCATTTTGGCCACAGTGAAGCCTTTCTCAGTTAAACAGTCGGGACTGGTATCAGTTAAATCACCATGACATGACACAAATTCTTCCGACTCAAAGCTTGATAATGAATAATCATCATCATCACGATTATTCATGTCAAAAGGAAACTTAGATAAACGTAATAAACCATCTCCATAAGAAATGATCCCCCCTCGCCAATGCTTAGAACGATATGGGTAATGAGTCACTTCGATACGTTCTTCATCTTTGAGGAAATCATGCTTATCCGGGCTGAACACTTCTTGTAATAGGACTATGTCATAGCTTGCAGTATTCAACTTTGATAACAAGGCTTTAAAATCACTTTTTGTATTACCACCAATACAATTGGGAAAACCATCTACATTATATGTCACCACATCAAACTGCCCTGATTGGGCATCATTGTAGCTGGGTGCACCTGCTTCTTGATAATCAAAGCCATTGGTACTTTTAGTGCCCAGAGGAGTAAATTCATAATCCCAACACAATGCAAATGCACTGTGACTCAGCATGGAAAGCATAGCGATAACAAAATACTTTTTCATTCATTATATCCTTTAATATTCCAGTGAAGATGAGTAACAAAATGACAGAAATGGTTTAAAAATATTATCGATATCTTTTTAAGCCACTTCATTAACTATTTTTAATAAAAGCATACTGACATGTGAACAAAAAGTTAAAAAGATCAAAATAAAGAACAGAGAATCCCATAAAAAATGCTAAAAGTGCCCTCTTAAAATAGATGCCCCCCTTTAATCGCCCAAATAACAACCAAAATCAAAAAGTAAACTTGTAATTTATGTAAAAGTAACATTAAATATTTAAACTCGTTCATTTGTTAATAGTTTGATGTGTTGAATGCAAAACAATTAAAAGTAAAAATCATCTGGCACTTTAATTGGACACTTTGTTTGGACACTTTGTTTGGAATAGTCAAAGTTGGCATGGTCAATTTCTAGGGAGGGATTTATGAAGTACTTCATTCTATTAGTTAGCGCACTTAGCCTATCAGCTTGTGTTTGTACAGATTCAAGGGATGCACCTGAAATCATAGCAAAAGCCTCTCCAATCGATTGCGATCACACACAATCAATACCAACACTTGCAGTAAAAGAACAAATTAAAGGCTGGGTTCTATTAGCTTATTCACTGGATAAAGAGGGTTTTCCTGTGAATATGGAAGTCATAGACTCTAATCCACAGGGGTATTTTGAAGAAGCCGCGCTGTCCACCTATTCCTCATGTCAGTTTGTCAAAACAGGGCATATTGAAGCCAATGAAAGACTCATGATGAACCTTAATTTTGATTATGCCACCTTACGGCCTTATGCCTCTATATACCCTTAACCTGAACTCGGGATAATGAGTGTCAAAAATGTGAGGTAACCCATTTAATATCAAAAGATTGAATGAAATTGGGTCATTCTTTATTTTCGAACTTGGCTTAATACTGCAATTTTTGTCGATATCAAGGCGTGATTTCGTACCTAATAGCAGGCTATTAGTAGAAAGCACAACACAGATAACGGCAGAAATAGTGCTATTAAGCGGCGCTGCTTATCCCGAATTCAGGTTATTTAAAAATACCGAAACATAGAGTAGGATGAGACGATAGTGCCTCATCCTTCTCACAGAACCCTAGGTACGGGCATCAAAGTAAAGGGACGCCCTTACTGTGCTAACCAACAAGGTTCACTCAATCTTATGTAAGATCAAAAAGCGATCAAGCCTTTCCCAATCTATGTTGAGCTAATATATCCTTGTATTGATCTAATATATTATCGGTTTTATTTATCTGTTCTTGATAGCCCCCTAAGCTGTTAGTTGGCGCTAAGCTTGATACAGAACTTGAAGCAGTGGAAGCCAAAGATGCGCTACTATCTGAATGTACTGTATTCATAGAATTTAACGAACTCATAGAACCCATAGAGCTCATCGATGCAGAGCTTAAAAACCTCTGTCTTAATCCACTGTGATTTGACAGTTCGGGGTGAATATCTCTATTAACTGAGTCGTTATTGTTATTATTGTTTGCCCCATATTCATTATCCGCTGCAGCATGATGATACTCAGTCACAGCAGCCCTGTAAGCAGGAGCAATATCTTCCTTAAGATCATCAATAAACTGCATTCTCTCATATTGAGCTGAAGTCATTAAATAATATCCCTGAGTCGAAAAGCTATACGTCTTTTCTTCATCAGACGCAAACTCACGCATACCGATTAACTTAAATGACAATTCGCTAGGGCCCTGCTGAGTCACAATCGCCTTTAATCTGGCGCTGTGTGCGATGATTTCATCAGGATTCTCACTATAGAGAGCCACATTTTCAAAAAAGGTCAGCGCATTATCGACAAACTTAGCATTTTCAGCAGGACTGGCGCACTTAGCAGGATTGTTTTCACGCTGAATTTGAAAGTCAACCATGCCTTTAAAGGCATCCATGGTTTCATGGTATGTTTCTGTACAAACCGCCAGCTTAGGGCAATGGGTCAATAAGAACTTATCAACAGATAACACCAATGATTGTAACGAGCGTTGAAGCGTATTCCCCGTCGCCCAATCCATCGCCATACCACTGATAAATGTGTCCCCAGCTGGGGACTGTACACTAGAAAAGCCCATAAAAATATCCTTTAAAATAATTAATTTAAAAAGATATTACGGGCTTTTTCCCTGCGCTTCTTCCTAAAAAAGAAAAACCTATCAAAAAGTGTTAATAGCAAATTTAGACATTCGTTTAGCAAGCAAGTTAAAATTCGATGAAATGTCATTAAAATGATTAAGTGAGCAAACATCAGCTGCTCACCCATGAGTATTGCACTTATTATATGAATTTAGTACTCAGAAACCTGCATTAATGAAGGCTCATTTCCCAAATCGAATAGCCATATTGGGTACTGCGCTCCGTCGCCTCCAGTGTTAAATATCGATAGTGTCCATTGATATCAATAATATCTCTTCGCGCCCCAGCGCTGAGATTTGAAAACACTTTCACTTCCTTCCAAGTCTCACCATCGAGACTCCCTAATAAACGATAGCTGGCCGCACTGGCCATTTCCCAGTCGATATATAAATAACTGATAAATTGCTCTGTGTGTAAATCCAGTTGCACACTCACCTCATCGAGGCCATGTTCACTTTCCCAGCGCGTATCCATATTCCCATCAAGGAGTAAATCCACACTCTGCAATTGTGAACTCGCGGTCACACTAGGTTGTGGCTCACCACCTGTTAATTCAAGTTCCCAAATCGAATACCCATATTGAGTACTGCGCTCAATAGCATTAATGCGAATAAATTGATATTCACCCGATAGCGTAAAAACATCACTGCGCTGCCCCATAACGCCATCATTAAAGTGCGCCAGTTCGGTCCAATTCAAATTATCAAGACTGCCTTCTATTTTATAGGCTTTCGCATTTGCCGTTTCCCAGTGTATCTTTAATTGATTGACTCGCTCAGCTTGACCTAAATCGAGACTGAGCCAAACATTGCTCTCTCCGTGAACACTCTCCCAGCGACTGCCCATGTTTGCATCTATGGCAAAAGCGGCGGGCTGCATTTCCGAGCTGGCGAAAATCTCAGCTTGTGCAATTAAATCCTTAGTGCCAGGCTCAGGCAGATCACTCACACCTTGAGTAAAATAAATATGATCAATTTCTATGTCACTCAGTTCATTGCCCACACCAAAAAGCTCAAATAATTGGATCACATTGCTTAAATCGACTTCACCACTAAAATCCGTCATCGGAATAGTCACTTCATGCCACTGACCATCACGGGAAAAACCATCAGGATCGCTGCCGGGCGTAAACGCAATCCATTTTTGGCCAATATCTTTCATACTGCCACTTTTCATACCAATAAAAAATGACGCCGAAGACGTCGTTTTCATGGAAAAATGAAGCAAGCTCGACTCACCGCTAAACTGTGATAAATCATAATAATGCTTTGCTGTAAATGACAGGCCATACCAACCTGCGCCTGTTGATTGATATGACAAGCCATTATCCCCCTCATAAGGCGTAGCAGGCATTGCCGCTAACGTGTCTTCCCATATGTACAGCTCCCCGTCTAAGCCCAGTTCAAATGTGGAATCACCACTTTGAGTATCACTATATAGCACTAAGGTATTGTCGGGTGCTTCCTTCGCGACACTAGGACTGAAATAAATATCATCAATGGCCAATTCAAATGCCGCTGTCGGTGCATCACCTTTTAACATAAAGGCTTGTGATAGAGTATTAAAATCAACACCTAACAAGCTCAATGGAATACTCACTAAATGCCACTGGCCATCTCGAATCAATCCAAAATCCGTTTCCCCGTCGATTAAATCAATCCACGCATCCCCAGCACCAGCACTTGCCAAACCGATACCAATAGTCCCCGTATGAGTGGTTTTCATTTGAAAGTGTAAATAGCCATTTTGATGATGCATCATATTTAAATTATCATGCAAATAAACGCCTAATCCATACCAGCTACCTGTACCGACTTCAAAATTAAGCACATCATTGCCTTCCGCTGGCGTGGACGCCTCGCTGGCCTGCATGTTATTCCAAACATAAAGCTCGGCATCGGTGCCAAAACGTAAATGACTATCAATATGCTCCCCTTCAGAAAAAATGCCCACATAGCCCGTTTGCGCACTTTGCTCAGCAAAATGGATTTGGGTTTGATATTCAGGGGAGTCATTATCATAAATGCGAATAGAATCTACCCACATCTTGGCAGGCATAGGTGCGGTAATATAAGCATTATCATAAATGTCGGGAAATATTCCTCCCACCGCCATGTTTAAAATCAAAAAATGCGGTTGATTAAACGCACTAAAAGCCGGCTCGCTACTGTCGATGCTGATCACTTCGTTGGCCTCATCATCAATCCAGATGCTGATATGCGTGGGTGTCCATGTCATGCCATAGGTATGATACCCTTGTAAATCGTCATCGAGTTCAAAGTCATCAAACAAACCTTTTATCTGGCCGTATGAAGCCGGCCCCGTGTATTCATTGGACTCATGCCACCAATGAAACGCCCCCGATAATTCCTCATTGACTTTGCCTTTTAACAGCGCCGAAGCCATCCCCGCTTCCAAAATATCTATCTCACCACAATGAGGCCAACCCACTTGTCCAAAATCACCACCTAACTGCCAAAAAGCGGGCCATAATCCCGCATTTAAATCCGGCAATTTAATGCGTGCTTCAATGGTGCCATATTGATAAGTCATCCTTCCTATGGTTTTAAGCCGAGCAGAATGAAATCCTCCCTGCCCATTTTCAGTCACTTGGATCACCAGCTTTCCATCTTCAATAAAGACATTATCAGTATCATCGGTATAAGTTTGCAATTCGCTATTCCCGAAACCACTGTTACCCACATCAAATGTCCAGATACTCTGATCTAATCTTGGCTGATCAAACTCCTCTTCCCATACTAAGGTTTTTGCCTGCACGCTTTGCGATAATGCTAAAATAAACAAGCTTACTTTTATTATGAACAGTACCGCTCTTGCCTTTGCATTCACTTTCATATGTTGGCCTCGAGTTAATCTTTTAAGGAATAATATACCGAGTCATTACTGAGCAATAACACGGCATATCTATGTTGACTTGACGACAAAACAAGGAATATTCCTGACATCACATCAGGTTAAGCAAACAGAAATTAAAACAAATTAACTGGTGAACTCACATCTTGGCTCAATAACCCTGAGGTCAACTGAATATCCCGAATAGACAGTGATATCGGCGCTGGTGAAACCAGTTCAAAGGGCGAAGTGATATCCGTTAATTCGACCCCTTTATCCAAAAAGTATTGTAAGTCAATCGACACATTCACCCATTCTCCAGACTGACGCTGAGCCAACTGCTGAGCAATATCAATGCTGGCGCGGCAAGGGGCCTGATTGTTATGCTTTGATTGACAATCCATCGATAAATAAAGTGGCCCAGTCACCTCACTGTCCTTTTTAATGATGAGGGTTAAAACCGATGGATGCGTCAATACCGCCGAAAGATCTTCTTTATTTCCTTGAGCACTGACAAACTTGATGCCCGCTTGTTGGCTGCCATCTAAGGTTAATCTAAACGCATCTTCTTGCACCCTATCATCGATGGTGCGGTAGCCAATGCCAGGTAGACGCTGACTATTGGACTGAATAGGTACTTTTTGCCCGTCAGAAATCAGTAACATTTTCCAAGGCGCCATGACTTTGCCCATAAACAGCGGCGTTCCTTGGGACAATTGCATATCGGCATCAAAGGTGTCATTTAAGGTATTGGCTAGAAAATGAGATTGCTCATAGGTTAATCCATACCCATAAGGAAATAAGGGCTGATAATTCGCATCGCCTTTATTCACCGTTTGCAGGGGATCATTGGGCCAAGAAAATGACAACTTACCCTTAAAATCCGACTGAATCGCCCCTTTTGCATCAGTCAGTAGCACATCACTAATGGCTTTCCCTTCCGTTCCTGGCAACCAAGCCGCAACAAAGGCATCACTGGCATTGATTTCAGCATTCACCCACATAGGTCTGCCGCTGATAAAAACCGATACCACAGGGATCCCTTGGGCTTTTAAACGCCTCAGTAATGACAGATCCCTTTTTGTCTCCAGTTGATAAGCAAGGTGATCACGATCCCCCACACCTTCGGCGTAAGGCGTCTCACCAAATACCACAATAGCCACATCCGGTTTTTGGGTGAACTCACCTTGTTCGTTGAGTTCAACACGCCCACCCGCGGCTCGAATTTGTTCAGCTAAGCCATCAAAAATGGAGCTACCACTGGGAAAGTCTTTGTTTTGATTATTGGTGCCCTGCCAAGTAATGCTCCATCCTCCTGCCTGCTTACCTATGTTATTCGCTCCATCCCCCGCCACCAGCACAGAAAGTTTCGGGGATAGTGGCAAAAGATCATGATTATTCTTAAGTAAAACCAAAGACTCTCTCACCGCTTGCTGAGCAAGCATGCGATGAGACTCACTGCCGATTAAGGCGGTTTTACCGGATAAAGGACGCTTAGCAGGACTCGGTTTATCAAATAAATTTGCCCTTAATTTAACCCGCAAAATACGTGAAACCGCATCATCAATACGCGCCATCGGAATGATCCCGCTTTTAACTTGTGCGACGGTATTTTCTAATAAAGGTTTCCATGTTTTTGTCGGAGCCATAAACACATCAAGCCCAGCGATAATAGCTTGTGGACAACTGGTATTGTCGCAGCCAGGGATTTGTCCATGACCATTCCAATCCCCTACCACAAAACCATCAAATCCCATTTGCTCTTTAAGCACTTGAGTTAATAAATACTCGCTGCCATGTATTTTATTGTTCTGCCAACTATTAAAAGAGGCCATGACGGTCTGCGCCCCTGCACTGAGTCCTCCCACATAGCCTTGTGCATGCACATCAAATAACACTTGTTCTGAAGCAATATTATTGCCTTGGTCATCCCCTTTAATCGTGCCACCATCCCCTAAAAAATGCTTCACTGTACTGATCACACGATCTTCAGTCAGAAAATCATCATTGAGACTGCCTTGTAGACCCGTCACAATAGCCGATGCATAACGCTTAACAATATCAGGATCTTCTGAGAAACCTTCATAAGTGCGCCCCCATCTATCGTCTCTCACTGTCGCCACTGTGGGCGCAAACACCCAATCTATACCTGTTATCATGACCTCTGTGGCAGTCACTTGCGCAATTTTTTTCATCAACTCAGGATTATTGGCCGCCCCCAAACCAATATTATGGGGAAACAAGGTGGCACCAATCACATTATTGTGACCATGTACGGCATCGGTTCCCCACATAGTCGGAATACGGCTACCATCTAATGAATCATCAATAGAGGCTTGATACATGGCTTCAGCCAAGTCGACCCATTGCTCAACACTGGCATGTTTATTATTTTGAGGAAAAGCGCCGCCACCATTTAAGTAAGATCCAAACCCATAACGGCGCATATCATTCACAGTAATGTCGCGTATCTCAGGTTGGATCATTTGCGCTACTTTCTGTTCAATACTCATCCCTTTCACAAGCTGAGTGACTTTTGCCTCTAACGCAGGATCAATATTAGCTTTGGCTACCTGTTGAGGCCAAATGGATAAATCATACTGCTCACTCGACACTTTTGAATTTGTATCAAGGACCGCAGTCGAGCAAGACATCAGCACACTCAAGCTCGATACCCATAATATCGGCTTTATCATGATAAACACTCCTTGGCCTGCCCATCGGCCGAAAGAGGCATAGGCTTAGCGCCTTTTGCGCCATAATAAAAAATAAAGCCATAACAAAAAATGGGAAGAATAAAGGCTAATTGCACCCCTATGGCATCGGCTAAGACACCTTGCAGCAATGGCACTATAGCGCCACCTACGATAGCCAAACATAACACTCCCGCGCCATGGCTAGTGGCATCCCCTAATTTGTTAATCGCCAAACTAAAAATGGTGGGAAACATGATAGAGTTGAACAATCCCACTGCGAGAATTGACCACATAGCGACAGCCCCATCAAACACTATGGCCAATGTCACCAGCAGAATAGCCATAGCCGCATTCGTGGCGAGCACTTTACTGGCTGAAATATATTGCATCACAAAGGCACCAATGAATCGCCCGACCATAGCGCCACCCCAGTAATAGGCTATAAAACGTGCGGCTTGTGATTCTTCAAGGCCTGCGATATTGGGATCGTTTAAAAAGTTAATGAGAAAACTGCCAATGGAGACCTCGGCGCCCACATACAGAAAAATCCCTATCGCCCCTAACTTCAAATGCCGAAATTCAAGGGCCTTTGACACAGAAATACTGCCAGAGGCACTTTTGCCTAAATCCGGTAATTTGAGAAAGGCAATAATGGCCGCTAACGCCAATAAAGTCACCGCAATGAGTAAATACGGCATTTTGACCGCGGAAGCATTCAATGTTTCCGCGCCACTTAAAATCAGCCAAGCTCCAAAAAAAGGCGCTACCGTCGTGCCCAATGCATTAAAGGCTTGTACCATAGTTAAACGAGCAGACGCCGTTTTAGCGTCTCCCAAAGCACTGACATAAGGATTCGCCGAGACTTGTAATATTGTGATCCCCGATGCCAGCACAAACAGCGCAAGTAAAAACAAGCCATACACTCCCACCTCTGCGGCGGGATAAAACAATGCACAACCACTACTAGCAAGTATTAATCCCGTAATAATGCCTTTTTTATATCCAATACGTCCCACTAATGCTCCCGCTGGCACAGACACGAGAAAATATGCGCCAAAAAAACAAAACTGCACTAACATGGCTTGGGTATAAGATAAGGCGAAACTGTCTCTTAAATACGGAATTAAAATATCATTTAAACACGTAATGGCGCCCCACATAAAAAAGAGCGACGTTAATGAAACCAGTGCAAATCGCTGTTTTCCTGATGATGTCCCTGCAGCGATGGCCTGGTTAGACTCAGAGGTTACCGATATTCCTGCCATAATAAAAAATCCTATCAATAATGGTTATTAGCTGCTAAGTAATGATTATCACTCAACAAAAATGTGCCTATCATTTCATTCATTGAAAAATTGAAAATAATTGAGCCATACTTAAGATCAATTGAAGCTATACCTCACTCCCAAGGCGTATCGGGGTCCATATTGCCGCGCAAATAAAAACTGTTCTTCATAGCGGCCATAGCCTTGCTCAGTTTCATCATTTAAGTTAATGCCTTCAAAAAATACGGTAAATTCGTCACTGATGTTATAATTCACTATCATGTCCCACTGACCATAGGCTTTTGAAAATTGAGGAGGATTATCAGAGGAGCCTTGGGATTGACCCACACCGAGTAAATATTTATCTCGCCAGGCATAGGCCACTTTAATAGACCAATCATATTTTTCGTAAAACATCTGAAAGTTGGCCGAGTCACCTAATCCCGTTAAGGGGGATTGCTGCTCAAGACTGGTGACATCAAATTCCACATCCCCGTCAACAAAAGTGCCATTCACTCCCACTCCAAAGCCACTTTCGCCAAAGAGATATTGAAAGGCCAACTCATAACCATCGACTTGCTTATCATCACTATTAAAAGGCTGAGTGATCCCCCAATTAATTAACGGATCCTCAGATGTGGGCTCAATGTAACCTTGGCTGTTAACCGATGCGCCATTGGTTATCATTTGGGCATAAATGGCCTCATTGGTGGCCACTTCCCCTCTGGCATTGATATCGGCCTCTGCTTGTTGCCACCTAGGCCCTTGATAAATATCATGCAGTCCATCGATAGTTATATTAACGGTTTGACTAGAAAGAAAATTTTTAACGTCTTTTTTGAAATACCCCACCGAAGCATAACTGCCTTCGGCAAAATAATACTCCAAACTTAAATCAAAATTGGTCGACTCATAAGGCTTCAAGTTGGCATTGCCTTCAGTGCCCTCTCGCGATCCAATTTTAGGGCTGCTTGAAAGCTGTCGACCTCCGGCTAAATCGGCTAAGGGCGCACGGGAAATGGTCTTTCCCCAAGAGGCTCTTGCCACTATGTCATCGGTAACATCCACTTTAATATCGATCATAGGTAAAAATACGTCGTATTCACCTTGAGCAATAAATTGGCTATCTCCCTCATATTGAGTATGCCATTCGCTCCCCCCTTGCCACCACACTGCTGTAGGAACATCTTGAAACACGCGGCTGGTGACTGTGGTTTCCTCATACCGCAACCCCATATTCACTTGAATAGGGAAGGCTCCCCATTCAAATTCCCAAAAGGATTGAATAAACACACTATCTGTGTCTTCATTGACTGCACTGCTGGTAAAGGTCCCTTTATCACGATAAGCCGATGTGGAAAAATAATCGTCACCTAATACATCGGCGGTTAGAAAAGCCTCAGAGCGGGCCACCACTTCATCAAAATCAAAGGTGTAGTAATAACTGGGAAGTAGATCGCTTCCACCACCGGCAAACGCATTAAGAAAATCATCGGTGTTATTTAAGGTAAACATGCCATCGGGAAACATTTCGGGCCAAGCGGGATTAAATAAAAAACCACCGATTAAACCGCTCCATGCGTCTGTGCCGCTGGTTTCTTGCAGGGTTCTCGCCATTCCCACTTGAACATAGACTAATGGAATATCAAAAGTATTTTCCCACGTCCCCGTTAACTGGAACTGCTCGACACTGGCATCCCCCGTACTGTGTAAAAATTGACTGAAATGCGAATCAATTTCTCCCGGAGCCAATGTCGTGGTGCCATTATTCCAATAAATCTGAGAATGAGGTACTTCACCACGGCGATAATCATACGTCTTAGTCTGTAATTGATCTGAGCCAAGAACTAAGGTGCCTGCACTGCCCATATCGGGATCGGCGCCATTATCGGTTTCACTTTTTGAGTCATGATAATCAAAAGCAAAACTCCAACTGTCACTGGCCGCCCAAGCGATATTTGCACCAAAGGATTGCTCTTTGACTTCTACCGTACTTCTAGCGGCACTGTATGATCCGTCATTACCACTGATTTCTGTAAACACCGCACTGCCATTAGCATCCAACTCATAGGCATTGATATTGCCACCGTAATCATTCCACATTCCCCAGCCGATGGAGTTACTGGTGAGTTTAGCCTGAGTACCGGTATAATCTAATGTCAAAATCAATTCATCTATAGGGGCATACTGAAACACGGTATAACCATTGGTTTTAGTACGCTCAAGATCATCGATACTGTAATTCATGTCCCTTGGAAAAAAATAATCCCCCACAGGGTTACCATCAGCATCTAACGGACGACCATCAATGGCCTTATCAGCCGCTAAGTCCGGCAGCGCCACATTGGCCTGCCAACCTTGAATATTGGCCTCTTGTTGCTGAAAGTCTCGCTTTTGATGAGTTAAGAAAAATGAAAAACCTATACTCTCATCATTAAAGGTATTGCTATAAAGTGCGCTATATTCTGGCGTAACATCATTCCCTGCTTCATTGGAAGTATCGTGAATCGCCTTGGCCGACACGGACAATTTTTGTCCTGGGCTAAATAACGGCTTCATGGTCACAATATTAACCGTTCCACCTAATCCTCCTGTTGGAATGCTGGCCTTTGCGGTCTTATACACTTCAATCATGTTCACGCCATCGGAAGATAAATTTTCAAGATTATAAGAACGTGTATTACCCGTCGTCGGCATTTGGCGTCCATTTAATGTGACTAAGTTAAATTCAGGCCCAAAACCACGAATGGTCAGTTGACTGCCCTCTCCATTAGCACGGCTCACTGTCACTCCAGTGATCCTTTGCAAAGATTCCGCTAAATTGGTATCGGGAAACTTACCAATGTCCTCAGCCGAAATCACATCCACCACACCTGATTCGGCCCGCTTGAGATCCATAGAGCGAATTAAACTACTGCGGATCCCTTGTACTTCAATCACCTCCATTGCAGGCTCATCGATAGCAAAATGATCACTTTCCTCAGCCCAACTGATTGAATGTACATTGACTGATAAAAGTAGCGACACCCATATTGCTAAGGGTTTTCGATTAAATGGGTTATTATTCATTTTAATTTTCCCTACATCACTTCCATTGATTTTGGTAGGCATCAGCCTTTTATTATTTTAAAAAGAGCCGTTAGTCATGCCTTATAAAAAGGCATTAACTGTCAGTAAACGACCATGCTCTTTTGTAGGTAAAAGCATCCCCTCTAATAAAAAATTATCGAGTTAAACGAGATGTTCTCATTACTTAATGGGCTCATCAGGAAGAATGATTTTAAGGTTATCAATACGATACACCGCGCCCTCACCTTGTCCCCAACTAGGGAAGATCAGCAGAACATCAATGGCACTCACATCGAGCCCAGCAGCAACTAACTCGTTTAATGAAAAAGTGTATGTCTGCCATTCGCCTGTTAATGGCAACTGGCCATCATTGCCTTTTTCAAGGGGCCACTCCACCTGATAAAGTGCGTCATGAGATTCAATCTTAAATAACCAAGCCGCCTCAGCGTTACTGGGCTGAGACACCACTTTCATATCAAATTGCACCACGCCTTCTTGAGCGATATGACTGGCATCATAAGGTGCGGCTTGCGCCCCTTTTTTGACAAAGTCACTTTTAGAAATGAATCCCATCACAGTCGGTATGTCTCCAATGACAAACTCTGCCACGGCGCCATGCTCAACATCATCTTCTTTCACCGCTGGCGTCGTGCCACCACAGCAATCCCACATAGGCCAACTGTCATTTTCACTGTCTTCAAAGACAATCAAAGGCGGCGTTTCAAACACAAGATTGTCGATTTGATAAACCGCCCCTTCACCTTGTCCCCATGCAGGAAAAATCATCACCACATCAATCGATGACACATCTAACCCCGCATCCATCAAGGTTTGTACAGGAAAGGTATAAGTCTGCCATTCGCCCACTTGGGGCCTATTGCCTTCCAGAGTGTTGCCTTCCAAACTGTCAAATAGTGCTAATTCAACCGCAGTGGAGATCTCTGTATCAGGGTGAGTACTTTCTAATTTAAGGTACCAAGTGGCCGATACATCTTGTGGTAGGGCGATGACTTTAAGATCAAAACGTAAATAGCCATCCACTAATAAAGGAGAAGCATCATAGGGGCTGGCCATTCCTTTAGGATCTGTAATAAAGGGATCTTTGGTAATAAAACCATTAACCGTCGGCTCAGCATTGACATAAAACTCCATGACATCACCGCGAAGCTCATCACTTACTAGCCTCGGTGTACCGCCACCGCAGCAGTCCCATGCAGGCCAATTAGGGTTCATCTCGCCATAAAAAATCCTTAAAAGCTCAGCATCCCCCATGGCGACAGGAATGGGCGCCAAACCTTCCACTAAGGCATCATTCAAATTGTCATAACCGCCTCGAACCGTTTCACATCCTTTACCTGTATTCAAGTTTTGATTGCATTGATAAACACGAATATAATCCACTTCTAGATGTTGCCCTTGAGCAAAGGCATCGGCATCAATGCCAAGAGCATTGACGTTTTCAGGCCAATTTCCTCCGACGGCTAAATTTAAAATCATATAAAAAGCTTGATCAAAAGGCGCAAGATCCCAATGGGTGGTAAGCTCGCCTGTGGAGGCATCATAATACTCACTGAACCAGCCTCGATGCACTAACCCTGCTGCTTCCCCCTTACTGTTATAGAAAACATCGGATTGTCGCTGAGTTGCATAAAGGTAATCATCCACATACCAGCGGATCTCCCCAGCTTGCCATTCGATGGCATATTCATGAAAATCATCGGCGGGGTTATTGGCCATGGCATAGTCTTTGCCTGAATACACATTATTTGGCCACTCTTTACCGTAATGCAATGAACCATAGATACGATTCTCGGCTCGTCCATCGTCATCTTTCACCTTAAGATTAACTGCCTCAACAATATCGATTTCACCGGATTTGGGCCAAGAGCCATACACTTCATCTGTTGGCAATAACCAAAAAGCCGGCCAAGAGCCTTGGCCACTAGGCAGCTTTGCGCGGATCTCATAACGCCCATAGGTAAAATCACCTTGATAACGACTCACTAAACGCGCTGATGTATATGGCTTTTCAGCTCCTTGCTCAGCAGGCTTTGCCACTATGTGTAAAATCCCATTCTCCACATAGGCATTCTCATCACTATCGGTGTAACATTGCTGCTCTTCATTACCTGAGCCTGAGCAATCTTGTTCCCGTGTCCATTTTTTTTCATCAATAGCAGCACCATCAAACTCATCATTCCACACCATTTCCCAATCATCGACGGGCTGCAAAGGCTGGGTAATATGGCTTTCATTTTCAGAACTCTCACTATCACCGCAAGCTGACACGCCTGCAAACAAAGAAAGCAAGACCCACAATGAGGCGATTTTTCTTATCGAGTTATTCATCATTTGCACCTAAGTTACTTACTATTATTTTTATTCATTTTCTAATACGTTAAATGCCATAACATACTTGCCATACTCAAAATAGGCTGAAAACAACTTATGCAATAGTTAATAAAAAGTTGCAAATAAAACTCGATATGGTGAAAGGTAATTGCGACGTAACGTTAACTAACACGTCAAAATGTGAGGTACAGAATGTGAGGTACAGATTTACTCTTACGAAAACGTAAAGCGATACAGTATCATTCTAAGCAGAATGAAAAAGCCTCGCTCATTATGCAAGCTAATTCTACATATCAAAAGGTAAGGCTTGTCTTGCTTCAATGCTCTCTTGCAAGGCAGCATTATAATGCCGGCTCACTTTTAAATTCACATAATCCCCTAACGCGACCAAACTTTCATTGTTACGTAAGGCACGAATGCTTTTTATGCAATGAATATTCACTAAGGTGGATTTATGGATCCGTTTAAACACCCTAGCATCTAATTGACTGACTAATTTTTTCATAGTGATCCTCACTATATGCGTTTCATGCTCAGTGTGAATACACATATAATCTCCTGCGGCGTCGATCCAACGGATCCGTTTAACAGGCAGAAAAATTTTCTCATTTTCACTATTTTTAATCACTAACTCATGACAAAAAGTCCGTGGCAAAGGTGAGTCAGACTCCAACCAAGTTTCTAACTCGGCAACAGCAATGCCTGAAGTTTCACCAAGGGCATTGAGTAATTTATATTTCTCTTTATTCTCCCTTTGACTCGTATAACGCTCGACAATCCTTGCCACCGTTTTTTGCAATCGACTTAAGTTCACAGGCTTTAATAAATAATCAATCGCATTGAGCTCAAAAGCCTCTAACGCATATTCACCATAGGCACTGACAAACACCACCATAGGCAATACATCAGACTGCAGTGCCTGCACCACTTCAATGCCATTAAGGCCGGGAAGGTGTAAATCCAGAAATAAAATATTCGGCGTCAGTGCATGGCACAGTTCAATGGCTTCATCGCCATCGGACGCTTCTGCCACAATACTGATCTCCGGCAGTTTCTTCAAACGTAATTTCAGCCCCTCACGAGCAAGGGGTTCATCATCAACAATTATGGCGCGTAAAGGAGAAGGTAATATCATAATAACAAAGGCCTAAAAGGCATATTCAGTGATACACAAGTACAATGATTATCAGGCTCTGATAATGCAATATGGAAATCTTCATCAAACAAGGCGTTTAAGCGAGACTCTGTATTGCTCAGTCCTACGCCTAATCCTCTTATTTTTTCGATACTTTGCATTCCATGATGATCTTCATCCCTTCTATCGACATAATTATTATTTAATTTTCCATCGTCTAATACTTTCAATATTAAGCGATGACCTTCTACCTTAGCGTTAATCATAATATTTCCATGGCCTTTTCTCGGCTCAATGGCAAATTTAACGGCATTTTCCACTAAAGGTTGTAATAACATGCTGGGCACTTGAGCCTGAAGGGCATTTTCATCAATATCAAATGTCAGCTGTAAACGTTCACCAAATCGCACTTTTTCAATAGAAAGGTAGGCTTCAAGCAAGGCCATTTCTTTTTTTAAGGTCGTTAATTCTTGCACATTTTTATCTAAGGTATAACGAAAAAACGTACAAAGTTTATCCAGCATCTCACAAGCTTTATCATTATCATTTTTTAAAATGAGTGTGGAGATGGCATTCATGGTATTAAACATGAAATGGGGATTTAATTGATAACGTAGCATTTGTAATTGCGCGTCTTTTGCCGCCGTTTGTGCTCGCAATAATAACTCATGCTTTTTCTGTAATTGATTATTATATAGAAGGGTAAAAAAGATCGCGGTCCAAACAAACAAAGTGGTTAATGAGAATAACAACCAACCACCAAATTCCAACATGTTCCAGTCTGCATTCCAAGCTTGATGATACACTACCATCTTATAACTACTCAGCTTGATAATGTTGTACACTCCGCCTAAACAAGCGGCGGCCATGAAACTGCAACTGAGGGAAATATTTAAAGGCAAATGGATGAGACGACGAATGAGTAACCACTGCAAATAAGAAAAAACAAAACCACTTAAGGTTTCTATCATTAAATTCAGCAATTGGCCTGATAAATTAAAGTCCACATCCTCAAATTGCGGCCTAATGATGGCGAAAAAAACCACTAATGCGTACCCCAACCACCCTGCTACTTGCAGAGTCCAAAATTGCTGACTCAACGTTAAAGGCGCTTTCACTGGGGATCGTATTCCAGAATAAGAGGCTACATCTTCCATCATAAAATCATATCCTTATAAAGAAGCAACCAGCTTAGCGTAAAACTCACCTTAAAATCAATAAAGCCTCTTTTCAGCGCCACTTTATGCAACCGAAATCACTTCAGCCAAGATCACCCAATTAATGCTAGATAGAAACCCACATCTTTTTCAGCAAAGACATTTTCATCTTGATGACATGTAAAAACCGATGCGCCACTAAGTTAAACCTTTATTGCTTCTTCAAAGCGGTATAAATCGTCAATTAATGAATGTGATATTCTCTATTGATGAAAAGTCGAAGTCATTTCAATGCATTTCAGTATAGAATAGAGTCATTATTCATATCGCACATCGAGGCCTAACTCCAACCATGCTCTATTTGATCCAATCTAACATGATGGAAGCCCTCTCTAAACAATTAGCCAATGAACTTGCCAGTCCTCTGCCGAGTCTATCCTGTTTACAACCTGAGCACATATTAGTGCAAAGTCCAGGTATGTCGACGTGGCTGCGATTAGAAATTGCTAAACATAATAATATTGCTGCGGTATTGGAGTTCCCTCTGCCTTCTAGCTTCATCTGGCAGTTATGCCACACTTTGCTTGAGAATGTGCCTAAAGAAAATGCCTTTACCAAAGCCGCCATGACATGGAAACTCATGGATTTGCTGCCTCGCTTATTAGACCGAGAAACCTTCAAGCCACTCAAGAATTATTTGGCGGACACACAAACATCACAGACTAAGCCCTCTGAACCATCCCATGAGGACACTTTAGATGCGCATTCTCAGGAACCGCTGAAGCTTTCCCAAGATCCACTGAGACTTTCTCAGGAGCCGCTGAAGCTCTCCCAAGATCCGCTGAGACTTTCTCAGGAGCCGCTGAAGCTCTATCAACTTTGTGGCCGTATCGCCGACATTTTCGATCAATATTTAGTCTACCGTCCCGACTGGATAGCGGCTTGGGAAAACAACGAAGCCCCGCTCTCACTCAGCGAGGAACAAGCATGGCAGCCGGAATTATGGCGTGCCCTCATCGATTTTAATGCCAATGAATTACAACAAAGTCAATATCACAGAGCCAACTTGCATCATGCGTTATTTACCGCCCTTGATGATCCCAACACTGATTTATCCGGCTTACCCCAGCGACTCTTTGTCTTTGGTATTTCATCCATGGCGCCGCAAACCTTAGAGGTGATCCATTATTTAGCCAAGCGCATTGATGTCATCATGTTAAGTCTCAGTCCCTGTCAGCATTACTGGGGCGATATTATCGATCCCAAATTGCGCGCACGAATGGCGCTAGAATATGCGGGTAAAAAACAGCTTGATGCCTTATGGGAAGATAAACTCGAAGTGGGCAATCCCATCTTGGCCAATAACGGCAAAATGGGCCGTGAATTACTGGATCTTATTCTCTCTCTGCCCGAGAGTCATACTCAATTTAATTTTGATTGCTTTATCGATCCCCTTACCTTAGGCACCTCAAATACAGAGAATAATCCACAATCTCTGCTTGCAGGCGTACAATCTGATATTTTAAACCTTGAAACCCGCGGCCAAAGTCTTGGCCCCGATGCCAGTTTATATTTAAGCATTGAGGGTCGACGTCCATTAGATCAAAACGATACTTCTATTACGCTAAGAAGCTGTCACAGCCCATTAAGAGAAGTCGAAACTTTACACGATCATTTATTGGAAATGCTCAGCCAAAACCCTAAGCTATCACCGAAAGATATCGTGATCATGATGCCCGATGTGGCCGCATACGCCCCTTATATCGACGCCGTTTTTGCCGCTAAACAAGGTGCTCATTATCTTCCTTATGCCATAGCTGATAGAGGCGCGGCGCAAGAATCACCGCTTATTAATAGTTTCTTGCATTTGCTAAATATCAATCAAAGTCGTTTCGCATTAACCGACATATTAGGCATTTTAGAAGTCCCTGCCGTATTAAGGCGCTTTGGGCTGGATAATGACGACCTCAATCTTATCAGGCAATGGCTAGAGCAAGCGAACATTCGCTGGGGCCGAGATGAAAAAAGCCGAATGAAGCAAGATCTGCCGCCTTTTAATCAAAATTCCTGGGCATTTGGTATTAAACGTTTGTTATTAGGCTACGCCTTTAGTGACGCATCGCCTTTATATCATGACACCCTCGCTGTAGAAGGCATAGAAGGTCAGTCAGCTCAAGCTTTAGGTCAATTATTAAATTTCATTGAAACCATAGACAAACATCAAGTGTTACTCGCCACCCCTTTGCCCATCACGCAAAGGCAAGCCCAACTGGATGAGATGTTAAATGATTTTTATGAGGTGGATGACGATGAAAGAGAGCAATTGCAAACCGTACGCGATGCCTTGTGTAAACTCTCCACAGAGCTCAATGATGCCCAGCACCAACAAGATATTGCCATTGAAATCTTACATACTTGGTTTAAACAAACCTTATCAGAATCCCGTGTCGGCCAACGTTACTTAGCGGGCAGTGTGAATTTTTGTACTTTAATGCCCATGCGATCTATTCCGTTTAAACTGGTCTGTCTATTGGGCATGAATGACGGCATTTATCCTAGGGTTCAGTATCCTGTAGGCTTTGATCTTGTTGCACATTTTGGCCCTCGAAAAGGGGATCGCTCTCGAAGACTCGATGACAGGTATTTATTTTTAGAAGCGCTATTATCCGCCAGAGAGCAATTATACATCAGCTATATCGGCCACAGTGAACGAGATAACTCTGAGCGTATTCCATCCATGTTAATCACGGAGCTCGTGGAATACTGTCAGCTTTGCTATCTGCCTGAAAAATTTAAGCATTTAGAAGACAGCAGCGTCTCACCAACAGATATTCAATCGATTGAACAGGCGATTGAACAACAATTATTACAAAAAATGCCACTGCAACCTTTTGACAATAAGCTCTATCAAGCTCAATCAAGTGACAGTGAACAAGCTATTCAGCAAAGTTATGCCGCTCAATGGTGCCCAGTGCAAGTCAAACAGCCTAATGGCAATGATAAAGACAATGATAAGAATAAACACAGCTCATCGCACAATGCCAAGTTCAGTGAACAACACTCTTCTCAATACCGGTCTTTTATTGGTAACAGCACACACACAGATCAAGAGACGACTGATACTTTATCTGACGCTTTATCTGGCTCTTTATTATCAAAGCAAAGCCAAACCAATATTGATGCCATAGAAAATGACACTCACACTCTCGATTTATCGGCTTTCATTCGATTTTATCGCAATCCGGCGCAATATTTCTTTAAACGTCGCTTAAAAGTTGATCTCAACCTCGATATTCAAATTGATCATAACGATGAGCCTTTTTCTTTAAATAACCTTGAACGGCATAAATTACAAACGACGATTCTTGAGGATACACTCGACAAAAACCTCAGCCGACCAGATCCACAATTTTACCAAAAACTCCAAGCCAGTGGCGATTTACCTTTATCGCCCTTTGATACCTTATTATTGAATGAGTACCAAAAAGACTTGTTGCCTCTCATCGATAGAATTTATTACTTACAAGGTAAAACAGCAAAAGATAAAGCGATAAACAACACGGATATATCAGCTAACGAAGCACAAGAAATTGCAACAGAAGACCAAGAAAAAACTCAAGATTGTGATATTCAATTACACTTTGACGCTCCCTTTGACATCCAACTCACAGGCCGAATCGATAACATTAGCGTTAAAGGCTTAGTCAATTATCGCCCTGGCACTGCTAAAGCCAAAGATCTTATTCGAGTCTATATCAGGCATTTATGCCTCAATGCCATGGGCGTAAATCGTCCCAGTTACTTACTCGATGCCGGTAAGTTTCATGTATTTGACAGCCTCACCAGTGCGGCAGCCTATCAAGAATTACACACTTGGATAGCGTTTTTTTACGCAGGTTTAGAACAACCCCTTGCCTTTATTCCTAATACTTCTTTTGCCTATGCAGAAGCAGATGGTGAACATGCCAATAAACTTGACGCCGCCGCATCAGCTTGGCTCAACGAACAAACACAATTTGGCGATGCCAGCGATCCCCACTTTCACAGGTTATATCACTTTCCTGAAGACTTTCAAGAACACACCTTTGGTCATATCAGCCAGACTTTGCTGTCGCCATTACTGAGCTTATATCAGTCAGGGCCTTTAAAGCAGCTCAGTGGACATGTGGAATCGATGTCCTTAAGTCATTCAAACACTTCCGCGTCTAAGGAGGGATCACTATGAGTACAATGAGTACAATGAGTTCAGAATCCACTTTTCACACTTTGTCACAACGCCTTGATGCGCTTACTTTACCTTTTAAGGACAGCCGATTAATAGAAGCCAGTGCGGGAACAGGTAAAACTTATACCATCTCAGGCCTTTATTTAAGGCTTCTTTTAGGCATAGGTGTTGATACGCCCCTAAGTTGCGAGCAAATTTTAGTGGTGACCTTTACCAATGCCGCGACAGCAGAATTAAGGGATAGGATCCGCAAACGAGTACACACTTGCTTTAAATGTTTTATGGGGCTAAAGGTTGAAGATGATTTTATTGTGCAATTATACATGCAAACTCCCCTTGATGAACGCGCCCTGTGTCTTAAACGCTTAGATTTAGCCTTAAAGTCTCTCGATGAAGCCGCCATTTTTACCATACACGGTTTTTGTCAGCGGATCTTAGCCGATCTCGCTTTTGAGTCCTCCCTTCTGTTTGAATCAGAGTTTACCTTAAATGACAGCGAGTTTTTGCACCATGCTGTGCGAGATTTTTGGCGTGAACAATGTTATGCCTTACCGGAAAATATTGCCGGGATCATTCAAAAAAGTATCAAAGATCCTGAAAGTTTAGGCAAGCAATTACGCGCACTATTAGGGGCGAACCTTGCCGTTGCCGCCCCTAAACCTATGGCTTTTGATAAATTAGCCCAGCGCCTCACTCAAAGCTTAAATCGCTTTTATGCGCAATGGCCACAAGAAAAAGATGCCCTTGAAGCTATGCTCCATGCGTTACCTTTAAATGGCACCCGTTTTGGTAAAGCGGCAGATGGTTACCCAAAGCTTGCAAAAATGCTAGATGAACTGGATAATTGGGTGGCATCCCCTCAAGGTCCGGCACCGATAAAAGTGCTATCTCAGCTGGCATTAAGTGAATTAAAACTCACCAAGAAACATCCTATTCCCACAACCAGTGAAGCCCCCTTATTGGCACATATTGAACAGCTTTATCAGCTTTTCAATGAATTAGTTCCCGCTTTTTTATATCAAGCAAGGCAAGGCATTTCACAGCGGTTTGTGCGACAAAAAACCGAGCGTAATCTCATGACGCCCGATGACTTATTGTTGACTTTAGCCCATGCACTAAAGCCCGACATGTCTTGTCATACTGTAAACAATGCCAAAGGCGCAAGCCCTGCTCAAAAAGTCGAACTTGAGCAAAATGACACAGATCTCACTCAAGCCCACCATTTGTTAGCCAAGCATATCGCCAAACGTTTTCCCGTGGCGCTTATTGATGAATTCCAAGATACAGATCCCCTGCAATTTACGATTTTCAGTCAAATTTATCACAAGGCGCACTCGAATAATCATATCGGTTTATTGATGATCGGCGATCCTAAACAAGCCATTTATGCTTTTCGCGGCGCCGATATTCACACTTATATTCATGCAAGAGAGCACACCAGTGAGCATTACTCTCTAGACACTAACTACCGCTCCAGTAAAGCTATGGTGGATGCCACTAATCGCCTTTTTAGCCATCAAAGTGATGCTTTCATGAGTCAGTCTATTCCTTTTGAAGCCGTGAGTGCCGCAGATAGCGAAGGCAAAAAGGTATTAATAGACACATATACACAAAATGATGAACAAAATCTGCAAGTCAAGCAGAGCAGTGCGCTGCGTATTCAACTGCTCAGTGAGGATCCTGAAAAAGGGTTAAACAAAGTCACCGCCAGAGAACAACTGGCTCAAGCCTGCGGTGAAGAAATCGCTCGATTACTCAATGGCGCTCAACGAGAGCTATGTTTAATTGAAAACCGTGCCTTAATCGCAAAAGATATCGCCATTCTCGTTAGAGATAGAAATGAAGCGGCAGTCATGAAAAAGGCACTAGAGCAACGCCAAATTGGCGCGGTTTTTCTCAGCCGAGACAGTGTTTATGACACCCTTGAAGCGCGAGAGATGGCCATTATTTTACAGGCTATGGCCTTACCTAAAAACGAACAAGCCTTGCGCAGCGCTATGGCCACTCAACTATTAGGCTACAGCTGTGAACAAATACACACTTTTAACCTTGATGAAGAAATCAGGCAAGTCTTATTAGAGCAATTTTTTCAACTGCATCAATTATGGAGTCAGCGAGGGATCATGCCCGCCCTGCTCTTTTTAGCCAGAGAAACCCAACTCATTGAACGCCTACTGAGCAGTGAAAACGGCGAACGTCGGCTCACAGACTTTAGACATTTAGCCGAATTATTACAGCAAAAATCAACAGAACTCGATGGATGTAATGCCCTGCTAAATTGGTATCAACAAACCTTAATCGACAATACAGAAGCAGAAGAAGCCCAGCTGAGATTAGAAAGCGAACAAAACTTAGTGCAAATTGTCACGATCCACAAAAGTAAGGGACTAGAATACCCAATCTGTTTTTTACCTTTTGTGAGTTTGCCACGTTCTAGCCGTAAACCCAGTACCATGCTTTACCATAAAGAGGGACAATTGGTCTGGGATTTACTGCAAACGGATGAAGGATTTGACGCCTATAAACACGAAGTGTTGAGTGAAGATCTTCGCTTACTCTATGTGGCATTAACTCGCCCTGTTTATCGATGCTATTTATTCATTGCCAACCAAAGCAAGTTTACTAAAAAAGACGGCATTAAAAGCCAGCTCCATGAAACAGCCATAGGTTACTTACTGGGCATTAAAGAGGCAAAATGTGAATATAGCGATTTACAATTTGCCGCCAAGACACTGACCTGTGAGTCAATCAGTGTTGAGGATATGAATGAATGTATTCCCTGCACCCCTTTTCAACCACTCAAGCAGGATGAAAATATAATATTGTCACCTAAAACGCTCACACGTCAATTATCCACCCCATGGCGTGTTGGCAGTTATTCAGGACTGGTTAAAAATATTGGCCATGAAAAAATACAGCCTGGCGCGGATGATGAAGGCTTTTCTTCCATCACTATCGACGAGGAAGAAACCAGTCTAATCAATCGATTTACCTTTGAGCGAGGGGCGAATGCGGGTAGCTTCATGCACTTAGTACTAGAGCTGATTGATTTTACACAGGCAGAGACAGAGCTGGCTTTGCATCTGCCTCAAGCTATGAGCCAATATGGTATCGATGAAACTTGGTTTGATATGCTTTATGACTGGTACCTTGATTTACTCAGCGCGCCACTTTCTCACCATACAGACTTATCATTATCACACCTGCCACCCGCGGCTAAACTCGTTGAAATGGAGTTTTATCTTCCCATTAATACCCTCAATGCAAATAAACTCAATGCCTTACTCACTGAATACGGTTATAGTGCGCAATTACAATTTGATGATCTTAAAGGCATGTTAAAAGGCTTTATTGATTTAACTTTTGAGTACCAAGGGCAATTTTTTATCGCCGATTATAAGTCAAATCATTTAGGGAACCAGTTTGAGCAGTACCATCACGACGCTATGGCCCAAGCCATTAATGATCATCGCTACGATCTTCAATACATCATCTATACCCTCGCCCTTCACCGATACCTCACATTGCGTCTTGCCCATTATGATTTTGACCAACACATGGGCGGCTGTTATTACTTATTTTTACGGGGCATGTCAAAAGATCACCCTTTGTCAGGAATTTTTTACGACAAGCCCCCTAAGGCTCTGATATTGGCACTGGACCAACTGTTTGAAGGCTTGAATAACCAAGCTTTACCCCAGCCAGCGCCTCCCGTTCAACAAGAATTACTGCTATGACGTTTACCCACATTTCAGCTACTCAACATGAGCAAACGCCACATATGATCATTGAAAAAGACGGTGTCACCACTTTTCAAGCTTTACCCCAATTATTAAAAAAATGGGAAGAAGAAGGCCGTTTAACACCCCTCGATAGGCATTTTGCATTAGAGCTAAGTCATATCCATCAAGAAACATCGCCTCTATTTGTATTGATCTGTGCCCTTTTAAGCCAGCATTTATCTCAGCAACATACTTGCTTACCTCTGTCTCAAATCGCCTTTGATAATCCCTTACAAGAGAAAGTCAGCCATTGCCAAATAACCGCTTCACTTGAAGAGGTTATCGAGACCTTGTCTCGTTTCTCTGCCATCACAACACCTCACACTCAAACAGATGAAAAAGAAACCCAAATAGCGAATCATTCTCAGCGCTTAAGTGCGCCATTAGTGTTAGACAATGGCTATTTGTATCTGCAGCGTTATTATCAATTTGAGACCCGAGTCAGTGATACCCTTTTACGGCTGGCAAGGGATGTCACTCACTCTCTTAGCATTCAAGAATATAAGCATATTGCAACCACTTTGGACTTACTCTACCCCAATGCTCCTCAGTCCCAAAAAACCGCTATGCATGATGGGCAATGCTCAAACGAACAAAAATCAAACGAGCAAAAATCAAATGAAAACAAATTTGACTGGCAAAAAATTGCCACCGCCACTGCATTAACCAAAACACTGGCGGTGATCACTGGCGGGCCAGGAACAGGTAAAACCACCACTGTGACTAAATTATTATTTTTACTTTGTTTACAGCAAATAAGAGCGAGCTCGAACACTTCGAAAAACTTAACAATCAAACTAGTGGCTCCCACAGGAAAAGCGGCGGCGCGTCTCAGTGAGTCAATAAAAGCCTCAAAATCAAGGCTAAGGGATGAAATCACTCAATGGACAACAGACAAAGCTCACACAGAGCGTCATCTCATCGCATTAAACCAAATTCCTGAAGAAGCGGCTACACTGCATCGTTTATTAGGCGTGATCCCCAATTCACATAAATTTAGATTTGATGAGCACAACCCATTAAGGCTAAATATTCTCATTGTTGATGAAGCCTCTATGGTTGATTTACCTATGATGTATAAGCTTTTACATGCACTGCCTCAGCATGCAAGGCTGATTTTATTGGGAGATCAAGATCAACTGGCCTCCGTTGAAGCAGGTGCCGTGCTCGCCGATATTTGTGCAGGCTTAGCCACGTCCAATGCGTATCACCATCAATGGCAAATGCGATATTCACAGGATCATGCACAAGTATTATCACAAGTATGCAATACCGATCTTACCGCCTTTATAGACAAGCGCGGTCAAACACAAACCACTCACATTGGTGATAGCTTATGCATGTTAATGCACAGTCACCGCTTTAAGGGCGATGCCGGTATTGGTCAGCTAGCCAGTGCAGTCAATCAAGCCAATAAGCAAAAAATTACACAGGTTTGGCAAAAAGGTTATTCAGAGCTGTGCTGGCTAGAACACCAAGTACATGCAAAAGGAAATTTTGGATTAAACGCCTTACTTGAGCAAAGCGTCAGTGCTTATGGCCATTATTTAACTATGGTTCGCAATCAGCTGCAGTCTTGTGAAACCATCATTCATTGTTTTAATCAATATCGTATTTTATGTGCCATGCGCAGTGGCGAATATGGCGTCGATGGGATCAATCAAAGTGTGACTCAGGCCCTTTGGCAAGCCAAGCTTATTCAACCAGTGCAAGAGTTTTATCCTGGAAGGCCGATTATCATTCAAAGTAACGATTATAATCTCGGCCTATTTAATGGCGATATCGGCTTAATTTTACCCGATAAAAATCGTCACAATAAGCTCATGGCTCACTTTATTCAAGCCGATGGTAGCTTACTCAGTGTATTGCCCGCCCGTTTGCCCCAACATGATACTTGTTATGCCATGACAGTACATAAAAGCCAAGGCAGTGAATTTAAACAAGTCGCCTTAGTGTTACCTGTATCACCCAGTCCCGCTCAGAAACAATTATTAACCAAGGAGCTCATTTATACTGGGATCACTCGCGCTAAAGCGCACTTTACTTGTTTAGGCAGTGAGAAAGTTTTTGAAACAGCCTGCCTGAAAGCCACTCAAAGGGCATCGGGGTTAGCCTTTAGGTTATGGAAAGAGCAAGCCCCCCAATAACAGTGTTAACAAGGGATTATATCGCTTGAGGGTATAGATCACTTTACATTCCAGCTGAGTATGTCATTTTATATTGATTTAGCTATAATGCCGCTTTATTTTACTCTTTGTCCTGCCGTTATTAGCGACAACATGATGAACAATAACACTCATCACAAACACTTTATGAGGTAACGGCCTTTCATTTAAGGATAAAGCTGCTTCCTACTCAACTCAAAATGAGGAAATGTTATGAAACGGATCAATCTACTACTGATTTGCGGTGGTGGTGGCGATGAGCATGCTATCTCATTACTTTCGGCTGACTTTTTTCAGCAAACCTTAGCTCAGTTACCTCAATTTAATGTCATTCGAGTTGAATTATTAGCACAAGGAAAATATCGCACACGCGATGGCAAAATGTGTGAAATCACCAATCACAAACAATTGCGCTTTCAAGAAGGACATAATGAAAACTGGCCCATCGATTATGTGATCCCCTGTATTCATGGTTACCCTGGCGAAACCGGTGATTTACAATCTTACCTTGATCTTATTCATTTGCCTTATTTTGGCTGTAATGCCGAGGCCAGCCGGCATTGCTTCAATAAAGTCACCGCAAAAATGTGGTTTAGCGCATTAGATATTCCCAATACCCCTTCACTGTTTTTAAGTGAATTAACGCCTAAGGCCATTGAGAAAGCCACTCAAGCTTTACACAATTGGGAAGCCATTTTTATTAAGGCCGCCTCACAAGGATCCTCTGTGGGTTGCTATAAAGTGGATGATGTCAACGAGCTTGCCGAGCGGTTAGCCGATGCCTTTCATTACTCAGACTATGTTATTGTTGAAAAAGCCATTCAAGCGCGGGAATTAGAAGTCGCCGTATTTGAGTATCAAGGTGAAGTCATCGCCACCTTGCCCGGTGAGATCATTTGCGCCGCCGATACCTTTTACACCTTTGATGAAAAGTACGATACTAACAGCCATGCCACTACTGAAGTGGTTGCAAAAGAACTATCGACTGACATAACCGATAGTATTCGCCGTTATGCCATTAAAGCTTTTAAGGGTCTAAAACTAAAACACTTGTCTCGAGTTGATTTCTTTTTAACTTCAAATAATGAAATATTACTCAATGAAATCAATACTTTCCCTGGACTCACTCCCATTTCCATGTTCCCTAAAATGCTGCAAAACCACGGACCCAGTTTTAGTGACTACTTAACGGATACCATTTTAAGTCAGCTTAAACTTCAAAAAGAAACACAAATAACACAATCGGCGAGCTAAACTGCTAGACGTTAGAGGCAATAATACCAAACGCCAGCTAAAACCAGCTGGCGATTTTCATTAACTTATTTCCATCGCATTATTCAATACAATTAATCCGTAACTTCCAATCATCGTTCTTTTTTTCTGCTCCAATAGCAATCGAAAGCGTACCCATTGTATTTTCATCGTAATCAACGACTCTAGGACCGACGGTACCACTAACATAACCCCTAGTCCAAAATATATTCTTACCCTTTTTATCATAAATACGAATTGCATTTCGCGCTGTAAAAGCAGTAAATTCAATCGATAGCTTACCTTTAAAATTCCTTCCAGGGTTATACGATCCCATCCAATTATTCCCTAATTCTTTATGAAATGCCTTACAACTGCCTGCTAAGGTTAATCGAGAAAAGGTAGTATTAATGTCTTTAACAATTTTATTTGTTATAACACGACCCTGCGTACTATTCCCTAAATAGATTTCTGACAATCCATGGCCTGAAGGATCAACAGACGTAAAATCATGTGTAACATTAGCGGGTAAGGGTTGTAAATGTGGTTCCGAAAAAGCGCGAATACCATTCATGATTACATCATTGCTATTGGTGGTATAAAGGCCATTATCCGCCACATAAATCGCTGGGGTCGCCACTCCAACCACACCTATGGCTTGAGCGTATTTAGATGTTGCTGAAGTGTTTGCAATTTTATTCCAAGCACGATTAGCATAAAAGTTCCCTTGGGAGTGGGGCAAGAGCACCACCTTATGATTTTGTTTGAGTAATGGTAGGTATTGCTCATTTAAGTGCCGATTTAGGTCCACATCGTTGACATAGTTATCTTCATCGATTCTTGCTAATGCTTCTTTCGCAAAACGCTCAAATACATACTTTTTAGGAGAAAGGAAGATATAAGCAAACTGCTGCCAAGCTTTTTTATCGGATAAACGATAATCTTGCTGAATATGTTGCATCGCCACTTCCGCTAATTGCTCTATATGATCCTCTTTTTGGTTCCAAGCATGATATACCATATCTACACCAATCCGCGGTCCAACTCTCGATCTCATATTTCCTAAATTAATTCTTACATCGACTAATGTATTATTCATTCCATTAACGTAAACTAAAGTTCTAAGTGGGATTTCATTACTGGCTAAGCTATCGCTTTCTATCTGCCGAAATGCGGTTTGATAAGAGTTAAACGTCATCCTATCAATGCCTGTCGAATCAACAAGTAGAGCGTCAGACAAATTAATACCTTGATCGGACAAAAAGGTAGCCATCAATGCCTTTTCCATTGCCTTTTTCGCAGCGATAGCCTCTAATGCTTGCACTTCTTCATAAGACTGAGTTACCGCTTTAGGAATGTGAAAAATTCTGTCCGGTTTAGTGTAAAACTGCGTCTTCTCGCCCGTTGTCAGATCGGTAAAAGTCACATCAAATACTGGTCCATCATCTGTGTTATCGTCCGCAAGCGCCACTCCAAATACATTTGACAGTACGAATAGCAATGTCGCGCACCTAATGAATCGCTTAAGCGATTTAATATTTGAGGTCTTTTCTTGGAAGGTTTCTTGAAAAAAAAAAACCATTTCCCCCCCCCCCATGCTTGATGTAAAGACTCTTTTTATCAACATACTCGTTTTTTCCATTATTGTTATTATCACAACGGATCCTTTTCTTCCCTTTGTGTCAGTCACTATTAATATTAACTATTTAAAAATATTATTTATTTTCACGGCGAATGATAGGCTCTGTTATACTGTTACACATCACTTTCTCATGCATTCTGGAAGGAACTCACTATTAAACCTGTTCAACTTTAACGCCATTAACTGTTCTTGATTATTAATATTTATCTCTGTTGGGTAATAGGTAACAAAAAAATCCAGTTGATAATCAGGTATCCAAAATTGATGCCCTTGAAAATGAACATAAAAATATAGACTATCCTCTCGAGTAATGGCGTACTTATGGCTTTGATATCGAATAACAGGCCCTAACAACGCTATATAAGTTGATTCTGTATCAATGAGTATTGACTCGTTGAAACTGATTGAGTGAATGTGTAAACCCACCATAGGAATAATGCCTATTTTAGCAATCTCCCCAGATTCCTTTATCTTATCCATTAATCCCTTATCGCTTATATTCATAACTGAAAAAGGTAAACTATCAGAAAAAACATATCTCAGCTTAGGGGCGCAATCTGGCTCATAGATTATTTTGCTACAGCCACTCACGAAGAACAGACTCAATAAAGCAAAGAGTAATAAACTATTAAACCTTAATCGACCTTGTTTCCTACTCAGTTTCATACTCAGTTCCATTAGCAGCTCACCACACATATAGCAGATATAAAGACCTCATCATCACAACCAATCACATCACTTTTGCATACACTCAGGGAGCACTTCAAGATCAAACCGATTTAAGTTCAACCGTATAAGCTTAAGCTCATTTTCAGTATGATTTTTTGTGGGATATCGAGCCGTAAAACCACGCAAGCTGTTCTCTGATAACCATGTTAAATGGCCTCCAATGTCGGCATAAAACCATAAACCATGGCTATCTCCGATCCGCAAATAAGGGGCTTGATATCGAATAACTGGCCCTAACAGCTGTACCGAGTTTGACATCACCTTGACAATCGAAAATTCCTCAGGATATTTATCATAAGGTTCAATCTCAAAACTCACTTTGGAGGCTAATCCTAATACCTGTACTTTGTTAGCCATAGCCTCTCTTTCTATATCCATCACCGCAAACAATGCGCTATCTGGAAAGCGATATGTCAGCTTAGGTGCACAATCGGCCTCATAAGTTATTTTGCTACAGCCACTCATCAAAAGGGCCACTAACAATAGCAATGCTGCCTTTATATTTATCTGCATCTCACTACCTTTAATTCCGCTTATTTTTTGTATTAAAATATATGGCCATGAGGTCAGGTTAATTTTCCGTGCAAGTTAAAGTCACTTTGAACTTAGCTATCTTTTTTTTGGTATTATCTGCAAGCAGTTTTAAATAACCATTATTATCATAACTATAATTATCTATCGTGAAAGTGTGATCTTCACTGGGCCCGATGCGAATACGCGCTTGCTCCTCACCAGCAAGAGAATATGAAAAATCAAATTTGTTTTTAAATTGTGTATGTTCAACATGCAAAGCAAGTTTGACATTCTCACCTAGTATTAAGCCTGTTTTTGTAAACCAACGTGCCGTCACTGTACCATTGAAAATCTTTGGCTCAGTAATAAAACAGCCTGAAACCGGTTCGACTCCACCACCATCTAAGACGCAATCCATACTATCTGCGTTCATGGTCTGCTGATTTAAAAAGCTTTGATTACCAATATACCGATTAAAACGCGCTTTTGAGTCTAAATGATGGGCCACTATTTTGGCATAGGCATCTTCACCCGCAGCGGTTGCCGACAAACACGCATAACCTTTTAACATCTCAACAAAATGACGACGTTTATCTAAATCATCGGTATCTAATAAAAACTTTCGAGTATAAAATGAGACATGCTCTAAATAGCCCTTCTCATTTCCGTTTGGAAAAAGTTTGGCTATTTCAACCGCAACATCATCGCGAATGCCATCATTATTCGTATCAATATTTCCTATGGTACCGTCATCAGGCGCCTCATAAATAATAACGCCATAACGCTGACCATTATTTTGCACAAGTAAGTCTTCCCAGCCATCACCCAGTATCAACTTAAAATCTTCTTTAGAATCGCCAGAAAAATAGCCATACTTCAATTGATATTCACTCTCAATGAGAGACACATCCATTAAATCACTAACAGTAAGTTCGGTAATTGTCCAACTGCCTTTATCACCTTCAAGCTTAAGTAATTTGTTGTCATGTGCTGCCGATAATTGCACATATAAACTCCCCTCTTCATCTTGATAGACTATCGACGGTTTTAAATGAATTGATGGAATAAAAAAAAGCATATCCCCCGAAATAATGGGTATCCAAGCCGTACTCCCATAAGCCAATAAGGGCAATTGTGAACTCCCAAGCAATAGCACTGACAGCATATATTTCATCACTATTTTTCTAACGAACCACCTAAGCAATATTCTCATTATTACGTTACTTACCCAGCACAAAAAAACACTATAAAAACAAGGGTGCGGATACTAAAACAAAATAAACCATTTTGATACACTTAATTACAAACATTAACCATTAAACTTAACTAAATTCCATCATAAGTATATTAAATATACTTTTTAGCTAAACTTATGAAAAATAATTACACTTAATGTCACAATGAAAATAGCCCTTTCCAGTGATGAACATGCGCCCCTTGTGGACTTTATCTCCAGCTACTTGAAAAACCAAGGACATGAAATAAGCTATTTTGGTCCACGAGAGGGAGAAAAAGCGGCCAATTGGCCTGATGTGACCCAAAAAGCCGCCACACAAGTCACCAATAAGCAGGTCGATTATGGCATTTGTTTATGCTGGACAGGCACGGGGGCCAGCATTGCCGCCAATAAAGTCAAAGGAGTCCGTGCAGCCTTATGTCATGATAGCGAAACAGCAAAAGGGGCTCGCCTTTGGAACCATGCTAATGTACTTGCTCTAAGCATTCGAAGCACTTCCATTCCCCTTGCTAAAGAAATATTACAAGCATGGTTTAATACACCTGTGAGTGATGATCATTGGAATAAAGCACAAATCGCGGCAATCGATACAATGGAAAAACATTTTTGATCTACGCTTCATAAACCAATCCCTTTTCCAGCAGAATAATGGGAAAGCCCCCAATTAAGGTTAACCCCTTCACATCTTTGCATCATGACTCAAACCTTTAATCATGCTCAATCAGTGCTCAACACAGTTAAAACACTGCACACTTGTTAACCAATAATATGTCGCAATGATTTAATGTTGCCATTTAAAGAAGCTGACTTACACTTTTATGTTGAAGCATTGTAATTAAGAGCAATAAAGCAACAATAAAGTGCACTGCATCATTTGAATTGGTTATTGCTTACGTTAACATGCCCTCGACTTTTCTTAAGTCGCATCATTAAAAATAGGTAAACGGCCATGCCAATCAACTCTATTTTAAACGTGTTTGCAAAATCGCCCATTGAGCCCCTTCAAGAGCACATCAATACCGTTCATGAATGCGCTTGTTTTTTGACTCCCTTTTTTAACGCTGTTATCTCCAATGACTGGAACTATGCTTCAAAAGTGAGAGAACAAATTCATTTAACCGAGAAGAAAGCGGATAGGTTAAAACGTAGAATACGTTTAACATTACCCAGTGGATTATTCTTGCCTGTTGAACGAAGCGATCTACTCGAACTCCTCATTCAACAAGATAGAATAGCCAATACAGCGAAAGACATTGCAGGTCGAGTGCTCGGCCGTCAACTCGTCTTTCCCAGCTCGATTCATTCCCCTTTCTTATCTTATCTTGATCGCAGCTTAGATGCCGTCACTATGGCAAAAGAGGCCATCAATGAACTTGAGGATCTCCTTGAAACGGGATTTACTGGTCGAGAGGTCAATCTTGTCGAAAAAATGATTAGAAAAATCGATGGTATTGAAGAAGACACTGACACATTGCAAGTGACTATTTGCAAGCAACTGTTTGACATTGAAGAAACACTTAACCCTATCGATGCCATGTTGTTATATAAGATCATTGAATGGGTAGGTGATTTAGCCGATTTCGCTGAAAACGTCGGTGCACGACTCGAACTCATGTTAGCACGAGTTTAATCAAATTTTATTGGAGCTGGAATATGCTTGATGTTTTTATAACAAATGGTCCATGGTTAATTGCCGCTGCGGCTATTTTTGGTTTCTTCATGGCATGGGGAATAGGCGCAAACGATGTTGCCAATGCCATGGGGACCTCTGTGGGCTCAAAAGCGATCACCATAAAACAAGCCATTATCATTGCTATGATTTTTGAATTTGCGGGATCCTATTTAGCGGGAGGCGAAGTGACCAATACCATTCGAAGCGGTATTATCAATCCCCACTACTTTATCAATATTCCTCAATATCTGGTTTATGGCATGCTGGCCTCTTTATTAGCAGCAGGGACTTGGTTAGTCTTAGCTTCAGCCTTAGGTTGGCCAGTGTCCACAACCCACTCTATTGTCGGCGCCATCATAGGTTTTGCTTCTTTTGGCGTGAGTCCTGATGCCGTCGAATGGGGGAAAATCAGCGGTATTGTGGGATCTTGGATCATTACTCCAGCTATTTCGGGTACATTGGCTTATCTTTTGTTTCAAAGTGTTCAAAAACTCATCTTTGATACTCGCGATCCCTTGAGAAATGCTAAACGTTTCGTTCCCTATTACATGGGGCTAGCGGCTTTTGTGCTCTCACTTGTCACCTTAAAAAAAGGCTTATCGCACATAGGGCTCAATATGACGAATGTCGAGTCCTATACTATTGCTTTCGCGATTGCGGTTTTAGTCAGTATTCTAGGCATGCTGATTATTAGCAGGTTGAAACTGGATCCTAAAGCCGATAAAGACAGCCACTTTGCTAATGTTGAACGGGTTTTTGCCATATTAATGATCATGACCGCCTGTTGTATGGCCTTTGCTCACGGCTCAAATGATGTCGCCAATGCTATTGGCCCTTTAGCAGCCATAGTCTCCATTGTAAATAGTGGCGGCGTGATTGCCAGCCAATCCCCATTAGTCTGGTGGATTTTACCTTTAGGTGGTTTAGGTATAGTGCTAGGACTGGCTATTTTTGGTCAAAGAGTCATGAAAACCATTGGCTCACATATCACTCATCTCACACCCAGTCGAGGTTTTGCCGCTGAGTTATCCGCCGCTTCAACCGTTGTCATCGCCTCTGGTACTGGGTTGCCTATCTCAACCACTCAAACCTTAGTTGGCGCCGTATTAGGCGTCGGTATGGCAAGAGGCATTGCGGCAATCAATATGGGCGTCGTGCGTAATATTGTGATATCTTGGATAGTGACCTTACCCGCTGGTGCCGCATTGTCCATTGTCTTTTTCTATATTATTAAAGCTATCTTTAATTAACTCGAACTCGCAAAAATTAACTTAGTTAAATAATCGCTACTGATAGAATAAGCCAGCTATAATAATGCTGGCTATTGCTCCCTTTATCACCTTCCTTTTGAGAAAATCACTCTCTATGACTTCTCATTCAGTGTTCATTTATTGTCCACACCAGATAAGAATTCACTAATAATCTAAATAAAAACAACAGGTCAGACCGCATTTAACAACAAATAAGAAACAATTACAAAACAAATAAAAAACATAAAGATCAATTTAAAAGCATATATAAATCATACAATTAAAAATAACACGCAAATATTTCACACTTTTAGAGCGCAAGTTTTACTTTAGTCTCATTTTTTTCCTTATTCCCTCCCAACAAGCGTTAATAAAAGGTTAATTATTCACATTGTTACTCTCATTTTTTATTAGCCATTAAAACGGATTGCAGGTATAAAATAATTAGGAAAACAATGGAGTCATAAAAAGGATCGTTTTTATCAATGAAAGTTTTTGTTCCCATTGCTATAAAAATTGCTATAAAAAGTGTATTCCTATTTTTTGTAAATACTTAAATACAACACTTACATAAAAAACTTAAATAAAAGACTTAATAAAAGAATAGAAGGAGTTTTAAACTAACTGAAATAATATTAAATACATCCAATAATAATAAAGATAATAATTAAACATAATTATATTCTAATAATAGGATTTATCTTATTGATGTTAGTGTCACTATTAAAATAAAAATGAGAAAAATTAAATTAATTAATTTTATTAAACATAAAAAATAATATTTATCGCTTCAACTATTACCCTGACTTTGTATGATTAAAAAGGAAATATAACAATGAAAAAAATGACTCAAAAAATAATCAAATCTGCTTTTGCACTTTCTTTAATCAGTGCCAGTGCCAGTGTCATGACATCAGTCTATGCCACAACTATCGATCCCATTGATTATGACACAGTGACTGGCACTAATGGCCAATTTATTGATTTAGAGTCTGATGCCTTTTTGCTTAAACAAGATGAGTGGTATACCATTCAAGCTTATGTAGAAGAAGCAATGCGCCTTCCGATTACGGAAGCATCCATGATTAATGCCTTTGCGATTCCCAGTAACGTGGAATTCACCACTTTTCAGCCCTTATTGGAAGAGTACGTTTCAGTTAACGCTACAGCCGATAATTGGAACCGCACACTCTACCCAAACATTGTTAGTTTAGCCCTTGAACTAAGCAACTACGCTGATATTCATGCCATGTTTATGCAGCCCTTACTCGATAGCTTAGTGACAATGAAAACCGCTGCAATGTCCGGTGATTTAGTCACAGCAGAAACACAGCGCGCCGTTTCCATTTCATTGCTCAATATTCTCAAATCATACGCTGTCACTCGAGAAGCAGATACCGCAAAAGCCGAGGTCGATTTACTTAATTTTGCCGCCGATATCGCCTTACAAAGCGGTCAACTTGACACCCTTAGAACTACCCATGCAGAGTACTTGCTCGATGATGGCAGTGATTTAAAAACACAGATTGCTGAAATTCAAGCCAGAGTCAATCAACTCAATGCCGAATATGATAAATACGTTACCATAGCCGCCACAACTGTGACTTACGCTTGGGTTCCTGTTTACGGCATTCTTGCCGCAGCCCCCGTAGCAGGCATTTATGGCGATAAAGCAGAGAAAGCACGCAAAGAAAGGAATCAATTAAAGGCTGACATTAAAGAGCTACAAGCGCAATTAACCTATAGAGAAAATATCTACGTCTCTTATCAAAAGTCTTACACTAGCATCATTGGAATGGAAGATAAAATTCGTGCCGCAATCCCTCATGTCAATAAATTGAAGGGCCACTGGCAAGGGATCAATGCCGATTTCGACGTCATGCTAGAACATATCGCATCAACAGAAGGTGAAGATGGGCTAGACAATGCGTTAGCATTAGTCGCCAGTATCACAGCCTCACTAACGGTTAGCCAAATTCAAACTGAATGGCAAGAAATCTCCGCTAAAGCAATGGAATTTGCTCAAAATGCCTACATTATCGTCGAAGATGAAGCCTTGTAATTTAGTCAAGGCCTATTAATTTAGATTATTTCAAATGCCGTATTTAAACATATATGTTCATTTAAATACGGCATTATAACATCAAATAATGATGCTCTTAAAAAGTCACCTTAAGTAAAAAATTAATTTACAACCAAAAATACATCAAGCCATATTGAAAGGAATGTCTATGTGCACCTTATTGTCCAGTCGCTTATTTAAGCGCAATAAATACTCAACGCACTTACTCTCAAGCACTGTGTTGACCACCAGCTTATTATTCAGTTTTCATTCTCATGCTAATAACTGGACTGATTTTCACGGATTAACTGAGCCGACAACTCTGCCTCAGCATATTTCAGAAAACACTTATGAGATCAGTGCAACCTCTATGATTGTTGCCGATTTACAGGTTAATTTGTCTGATGTCTTAAGCGATCCACGTATTGGCTCAGAAAAAACCACCAGCATTGTAATTGTTGCCGATACAATTACGGTACCCAATCACTTTGTTTTGTCTTTAAAAAATCAATCCTTATTTATTTTTGCTCGACAAATTAATGGCGAAGGCCATGGCACAATCACATTAGACAGTAGCATGCAGAGCAATGAAATGGTGGGAATATTCACTCAAGAATTAACCGCTAATTTAAGCACGCTCGCAATCCAATCTGATGGTCATTACGACCTGACCCCCATTCAAGCAAGCGATTTGGGTCAGGGCCAACTTATTACACAATTAGCAGGCCAACATCAAACACAAGATATTAGTGGCGACTTGAGTGGTTACCTTCAGCTTAATCTAAATGGTTATCAGACTGTTTTTGAAAAAACCTTTGATATGGCGGCTTCAATTTATGATCAAAACCCCAGCTTAAGTTTAAGCATGCTGTCATGGATAGAAAGTCACCTGAGATTATCCCCCACGGTATTAGAAAATAATCCTTTTCTTGCCAATCTATACCTACAGGCGGCCAACCTAAAACAATTTATCCAATATGCCAGTCAAAGTGATAATTATGTCCCCTATCTAGATAGCATGCTATACCAGAACACTTATTCCAGCTATTTAGACACAATGCAAGACTATCAGAGTCAATATGAACGTTTTGTGGATCAAGGCAAAACCACCAGTGCGAGAAAAGCTGACGCTGAGCTCATGCTTGATAATTTGAAAGATGCGGTTCAAGCTGAGGCGGCCATTGCCGAACAAGCTTTACTGAATATCTCGGAATTAGAAGACGCACTTGCCAACATTAAACAAACATTTTCAGCTCAAGAGTCCAGCGTTTTCTCTGCACGTTCAGCCTTTCTCATCGGCCTTGAAAATTGGAAAACGAAACAAGAACTGCAAGTCGCTTTAGAAGTCTTTACTGCGGTAAGCTCCATTGGTTCCGCCATGGCCGGCGCATTTGTGGGAAATGTTGAAGGGCTGAACTCGCTAGCTGCCGATATTCCAGATACAGCAATACAGTTAACCGAGCTAGCGCTTAAAATAAAGCTTGTTGCTGGCGTATTAGAAAAAGTCACCGGAGCGGTCAATGGTATGGCCAGCCTCACAACAACAGTCAAAAGAGATTTGCTCTATGATAAAGTGGCTGACAACTTTGAAAACCTAACCTTTACGATCCCTTCCCTCCATGAAAGCAATAATGCTTGGGAAGTATTATTAATTGATGTGCGTTCTCACCTTCGCTGGGCCAGTAGTCTCGGTGTTGTCGGTGCAACAGGTTACTTAGCCGAACTTGAAAAACTCATTGTTTACGGTAAATCCATTAACGCAGTACAAATTGATCTGGCTCAAGAACAATCTCGTCTCGTTGAATTATTAATTGCAGCCGAAGTCAATAAGAACCAAGTTGAACGTATTGAAAGCTTACTGGCAAATATTGAAGATGAACAAAGTACATTACTTGAACTTGAAACACTCTTTTACCGCAACTTAAATAGCCTGAAACGTCCCATGTTTGTTGCCCTCTCAAACTATGAGGCGGCCTTTCGTTATTGGGGCTTAAGAGAGAGTCAAGTCAGTCCCTCCTTAAATAAGGATTACTTAGCATACAAACTGGATTTGGCGACATTAAATAATGAATACAATCAAGCACTTAATAACTTCACACCTTCACCGCAAGATTTCGCTATTAGCCAAATAGAAATCACGGATCCACAGCAACTCGCCGATTTCGCCGCGGATGGTTCTTTAAGTGTCCATATTAATCAAGATCATAGTGCTTTTAGTTTATTTGACAGAGTGCGTTTAAGTACCATAAGAGTCGTATTGCAGGGCAGTCAACTCCCCATAGATACAAACTACTTTATTGATATTGAAAGTAATGGCGAATACCAAGATCGTTGGCAAGGCACAGAATATACCTTTAATGCTAACCCATTATATCGCCTATTTGGCTATGAACTACAGGCTGGTGACAGCAATAATGTTCAATATAGTCTGATCACTGATGGTAAAATTGCCGATCAATTCGCGTTTGCTTACTTCGAACCCACTCCCTTCTCGACTTGGTCATTTTCATTAAGAGAACCGAGTCATATTGATTTAAATCTCGTCGAGAGCATTCGACTTGAATTTATGGGAAATGCCATTCCTAAAAACTAAAAAACACCATCAAACAGTGTCATTATTGGCACTGTTCACTTCTTTACTCACATCGTCTCCCCGTGGATCCATTTCATTGGTCACAGGACTCAAAGTCGTCACAAAAGTCGCCTCCTGCTTTTGCTCATCGGGCACTGATGGAGTGGTTTGCTTACGCCATAAAATAAACAGGCTCAGTGGCGCTGTCATCACAATAATAAAAATAACCACACCATAATTAACCTGAACTCGGGATAAGAAATTGAACTAATAGCCCTCTTTGTGATCAGATCTTTCGACCAAGATTAATCAATC
>NZ_CANLZC010000038.1 GCF_947495455.1 uncultured Shewanella sp.
TATAACTTGGCTCACTTCACAATCAGTATTCATTGTTTATGAGCCAGAAAAGTGGGGATCCCTCAGTCACGGGTATAGCTCTTGCGCTCTTTGCATCACAAGAGGATTACTTGCATATAAATGATCGATTGCCTGAGAAATCTTACCTTCTGCCACTTCAGTAAAAAATTGACTCACTTGTTTAGCAGGTGCCCCCTCATAAGCCAGAGTCATTGGAGCAATAACAGACAGGGCAAATAATAATATCAACTTCTTCATTAAACTTCCTTATATATGAAAACAAAAAAAATCAATATCTTAAAATATCAACAATAACAATAATTGACCCTTAGACTTTAGCCATAAATCATAAAAAAAGCGTAATAGATATAATCACCTATAGTTATACTCATAGAACCAAGATCAAAGGAAAAATAAATGACTCTCGATTTTTCAATGTGGATTTTCTTTCCACTGACACTCGCCATTATTGCGATATTGTTACAAGAATCCAAAGCCGCTTTCGCATTATTAGCCCTTTTCTTTATTGGCGCCTTATTTGAACAGAAACTCAAAATATTAGGACTGGTGAGTATTCTCATCGGGTTCTCTTTAGCTTACAAAGCCAATTCATTCAGACCCTTTTGGCGCTATGTGAGTTACACCATCATCACTCTTTGGGTATTTGCATTATTTTTCCACTTAGTGCCAGGGTTTAACAACTTGCAAGTATTAAATAAAGTGACTGCTAGCAACGACAGCCTCCCTTTTTCCATGTATCTCAATATTGATAAGCCCATGATAATTTTTACTTTAATACTGGCTTATCCTCCACTACTTGGCAAAATTAAGACAGTAAAAGTTAAACCTATCATCTTCACTTTACTCCCTTTATTTGCCTTATTACCTATCGCAAGCTTTCTAGGTGCTCTCAAACTCGAATTATCTCTTCCGAGTTGGTGGTGGCTATTTGCATTTAATAATCTCATCTTAGTTTGTGTTGCCGAAGAAGCGTTATTTCGCGGTTTTTTTCAGCAATTGATCAGTGAAAAGTGCGGTTGGGTCGTCGGCCTAATGTTAGCCAGCATTCTCTTTGGGCTCGCTCATTTTGCAGGTGGAACATTATTAATGATATTTGCCACACTGGCAGGTATTGGATATGGTCTTATTTTTCACTTTACTGGTCGATTATGGGCCGCAATACTCTGTCACTTTGCTTTTAACTTTGCGCACTTAGCTTTTTTTACTTACCCTATGTTGGCAAAGTAAATTGAATAAATGTAATGGTTCATATTCCATTACATTTAATTTAATTTAATTTAATTTCACAATAGAAAATCACTTTTATTGTTATAATTATGCCTACTGTTAATATAAATAATTAACTATCTTATGGGCCTAAACTCGCCTTACAGCCATTATTTTTCCACTAATGATGGCGTCAAATTACACTACTTGGATAAAGGAAAAGGCCCACCTTTACTCCTGTTACCCACATGGAATATCAGCTGTCGAATCTTTAAATATCAACTTGAAGCATTGAGCGATCAGTATCGTATTTTAGCTCTGGATATGCGGGGGCATGGATTATCAGAAAAAGTCAATTATGGCTATAAAGTCCATCGATTTGCCAAAGATCTTCAGGATTTTATCAAACACTTACAACTCAGCGAACTTAATCTTCTCGGCCACAACTTTGGCGCAACGGTTATTTGCAGCTATTTAGAACTTTTTGGCTTCTCCTCCATCAGTAAACTCATTTTTATCGATAGGGCTGCCGTTCCCATGATGAATCCAATCTGGACTCAAACAGAAATTCAACGGTATGGGCCGACTTCTGATCCCAAATCTCTTGAAAACCTCTGCTATGAAATTACAACCACTCAAGAAGATCATTTTATGAAAATTTTCTTTAATACTATGGTCACCCACCTAGCCAAAGATAAACATAAAGAATTAATCCTTAAAAACAGTGACACAATTCCTAAAAAAGGAGCTGCATCATTACTCTTTGATGCTTTTTATCAAGACTGGCGCACCTTATTCCCTAGAATAACCAAACCCACTTTGATCATAGGCGGGCGCGCTAGCCTGATCTCAGCCTCTTCCCAAATTTGGACAAGCCAACAAATTCCTAATGCCAAACTCATCATCTTTGAAGAAGATGAAGGCGGTAAACATTTTCCCTTTGTTGAAAACTCCAAAAAATTTAATCGAGTTATCGATAAGTTTATCCAACAACAGGTCAATTTAATATCATAAATCAAACATGATAAATTTATAGTCATAGCTGTAATGCTTCATATTTCATTACATTTAATTGAATCTCATTTAATTACACTCTAGAAAATCACTTTTATGGTTATAATTATGCCTACTGTTAATCTAAATAATTGAGTATATGATGGCCATAAACTCACCTTACAGCCATTATTTTTCTACTAATGATGGTGCCAAATTACACTACTTGGACAAAGGAAAAGGCCCATCTTTACTCCTGTTACCCTCATGGAATATCAGCTGTCGAATCTTTAAATATCAACTTGAGGAACTGAGCCAAAAATACCGTATCATAGCGCTGGATATGCGGGGGCATGGATTATCAGAAAAAGTCAATTATGGCTACAAAGTCCATCGATTTGCCAAAGATCTACATGAACTGATTAAACATTTACAACTCAGCGAACTTAATCTTCTCGGCCATACCTTTGGTGCAACGGTTATTTGCTGCTATTTAGAACTTTTTGGCTTCTCCTCCATCAGTAAGCTCATTTTTATCGATAGGGCTGCCGTTCCCATGATGAATCCAATCTGGACTCGAACAGAAATTCAACGGTATGGGCCGACTTCTGATCCCAAATCTCTTGAAAACCTCTGCCATCAAATTGCAATAAATCAAAATGATCAGTTTATGAAGCTTTTCTTTAATACTATGGTCAATCGCCTAGCCAAAGATGAACATAAAGAATTAATCCTTAAAAACAGTGGCACACTTCCGAAAAAAGCCGCAGCCTTACTATTTAACAATTTATACTATCAAGACTGGCGCACCTTATTCCCTAGAATAACTAAACCCACTCTGGTTATAGGCGGGCGCGCGAGCCTGATCTCGGCCTCTTCCCAAATTTGGACAAGCCAACAAATCCCTAATGCCAAACTCATCATTTTTGAAGAAGATGAAGGCGGTAAACATTTTCCTTTTGTTGAAAACGCCAAAAAATTTAATCGAGTTATCGATAAGTTTATCCAATAACAGGTCAATTTAAGTATCATAAATCAAACACGATAAATTTATAGTCATAGCTGTAATAATTCATACTTTATTACATTTCATTTAATCTACTTTAATTTTATCTCATTCTAAAACATCACTTTTATTGTTATAATAATGCCTGAGATTAAGATAAATGATGAGATATGTTATGACTAAAATTAACATAAATGATGAGATATATCATGGCTATGAACTCACCTTACAGCCATTACTTTATCACTCATGATGGCGCGATATTACACTACCTCGACAGAGGAGAGGGGCACCCTCTCGTTCTGCTGCCCACATATAACATTAGCTGTCAAATCTTTAAATCTCAACTTGATGAACTGAGCCAAAAATACCGTATTATCGCTCTGGATATGCGGGGCCATGGATTATCAACAAAAATTAATTATGGCTACACAGTCTATCGATTTGCCAAAGATCTACATGAACTACTCAACCTTTTACATCTCAATAAACTCTACCTACTCGGGCATAACTTTGGTGGTAGCGTTGCCTGCGCTTATTTAGAACTTTTTGGCTTCTCCCACATAGATAAACTGATTTTGATCGACAGAAGCGCCATGCCTATGGCCAACCCTTATTGGAAAGCAGTCGATATTCAACAATTTGGCGCAAGCACGGATGCTACAGCGCTTGAGCAGCTATGCAATCAGATTTGTAGCAATCCAAACAATTATTTTATGCAGGTCCTTTTCGACACTATGGTCAGCCGTGATGCCGCCGATAAACTAAAGCAGTTTATCCTCAATTGCAGTGATACCTTACCGAAAAGAGCCGCTGCGCGTTTACTCTTTGACGCCTATTATCAAGACTGGCGCACCTTATTCCCCAGAATCCCCATACCTTCTCTGATCATAGGTGGTCAGGCTAGCTTGATCTCACCCACATCTCAAGTCTGGGTTAGCAAACAGATCCCCAATGCCAAACTCATCATCTTTGAAGAAGATGAAGGCGGTAAACATTTTCCTTTTGTCGAAAACCCCAAAAAATTTAATCGGGTTGTCGATAAATTTATACAGTCATAAACCCCTTAAAAAGGGGGTTTTGTTCCCTCAGCCCCCATCAACAATCGAATAAATATTCACAATATAGCTAACTCTCACCCACAAAGTTAGCATGGACAGCTTGACTTAAATATCTCTTAAAATCTATAGAAAAACAAAAATAATTGATTTGCATCATATAATTAGAAATGATACCTTTTAGCTTAATAAGGTTGATGTCACCCCATATATTTTACATTTCTAATAATAAGCAAATATCACAACTGAATTTAAAGCTAACAAATAAGGGGATACATGCAGAAAAAATGCTATCAATATGGGCAACAAGTGATAGCTATCCTCATTATCATTTCGCTCATACTGCATTGGAAAATACTTTCTGGCATAAAAATAACATCCTTAAATGCAACCTATAATCTTATTGCTATCCCTTGGTTTAGCCTCTCTGTTTGTACTGCTTGGGGTTTATGGCATAAACGCATTTGGGGATTCTGGCTGCTTTATTGCTCACTGCTTTATAGCACTATTGCCTTATCCATACCCATTATTCCGTTTCTTTCAAGCCTTTTTCCATTAGCCGTAAGAGCTTGGGTAATGATTGGTATCAATACCGCTGTATTACTCATCAACATTTGGCTTCATATGAAACACAACAAACACAACAAACACAACAAACACAACAACCTAGGAGAAAGTAGTCAATAATAAAATACAACTGATGAAACATGAAACATGAAACCTAGAATTACATTTGGAGTACCCCTTGATTAAGTATTTTTTTGTCTTATTATCATTAATCTCATTTTCAGCAAGCTCAACAGAAAACGAAGCACTCAATGTCGATCAAGTATCTGTATCCGCTTCAGATTTATCCTTTCCAAACGACAGAAACATTCAACCCTCCCGCAGTGATTTTTTCATTAAAAATTATGTCCTAATGAGTAATGATCTTGGAGAACGTTGGGCCCTTATTACCATAAAAAATAACAGTGCTGGAAGACGAACTTTATCAGAGAAGCATATTTTAGCTTTAGTCGCCGATGGCGAACGCATTTTTCCACATGATTTTTCTCATTCTTTTAAAGCACATGAGACCTTATCCATCACCATCGCCTTTGGTCAAAATAAATTCCCAATATTATCGGTTTACACACAAAATTAAGCCATTGAATTCTTAAGCGAGCTGCTTTTTTATCAAAAAAGCCCTAATCGTCATGAGAAAGTTTAATCATGTTAACTCCTGATATCATAGTCAGGGGTTAAAATAAGGGATCGATAAGTCTCCAAAGTGTCAACTTATCTCAGGACGGAACAGTGGTACAAAGATAGGTGCTTGAACCCTAAATGAGCATGCTACAAACCCGTGCTATTTTATTGGTAAGTAGACACAAAAAAGCCGCTAAGATAATTATCGGCTTCTTATTTAATATGGCGGAGAGATAGGCGTTTGAACCCTACATAAGTGTGCTATAAACTCACTATTAAATTGCAGACATAAAAAAACCTATCTTTAAAGATAGGTTTTTTTATTTTTAATATGGCGGAGAGATAGGGATTTGAACCCTAGATGGGCTACAAACCCATGCCGGTTTTCAAGACCGGTGCATTCGACCACTCTGCCATCTCTCCAGTGGCGCTGATAATAGGGGGTTATCATGACGTTGTAAACCCCTTATTGGCTCAAACGAACAAAAAAACAACCAACCTATTCTTTATGAATAATAAAGCAACATATTGCTATGTTTTACATCACTATTTTTAAGAGCAATTTATCAAAGGCAAGTATTAAAGACAAAGAGTTAACCCACCATGCTTTGAACACTATCAAGATCTTCAATTCTCTTATCATTGGGTACAAGCAAAGATTGTAATGCCGATAATGAGCTCACTTGATAAGTCGGTTGAATCCCCTCAGCTAAAGGCTCATCAAAGCGATTCAACCAGCAAGTATCAATCCCCGCATTCATGCCACCTTTAATGTCAGAATGCTGATTATCCCCCACCATAAGAACACGATTTAAATCAAGCGCGCCTTGCTTTTTTGACTCATCTAAACGCATGCGCTCAAATGCATACTCAAAAATACCCACATGAGGTTTGGCCAATCCTACCTCTTCTGAAATCACCACTAACGGAAAAATATCAAGTAAACCTGTTTTTTGTAGACGTATGGTTTGCAGTTGAGTAAAACCATTGGTGATAATCCCTAACCCAACTTTCCCTTTCAAAGCCTCAACCAATGCTTGAGCACCTGGCAATAAGTGGCAGATATTCGCCATAGCATGTAAAAAGTCAGTATTTAATTGTTGAGGTGAAACATTGAGTTTCTCAGCCCAAGCCGTAAAACGCCTTTCTTGTAACGCTTGAGCAGTAATTTTGCCGTCTTGATAATCCCTCCACAAAGGCAAATTAACACTCTGATACTCTTTGAAGTCTTGCTCAGTAAAAATGACATCATATTTTGAAAATAATGTTTGTAACCCTTTGAACGCATCAAAATGAAACAAGGTTTCATCAGCATCAAATAAAACCCATTGATATTTCATATATATCCCTCAATAAATGAAACAAAAGAATAAATAAAAAAACGTTAAATCACAAAGAAAAAAGCACCATTCTTCAATAGAATATATGGTACTTTTAACTAAAAATAAGGAAAGAATATCAATCGAAGATGAGAAATAAAGAGGCAATCACCCCAAGCAAACCTAAAGCAGAAAGATCCACTGTCCAATCAAAAAAAGACTTTTTGAAAGGTAAAACTTGAGAACCTCGAAGGCAAATCCCCTTCTTTCCTTCCAAGGTTGCTTGAATTTGCTCCATGATTAGTTGCATTTGTCCAATAAGCGCCTTTTCGGGCAAATGAACTAAATGTGGAGAAGGCAAAAAAGCTTTACCTCGGTATTCTATGTGGCCTGAAGATAAAATCGAATCATAAACATCGGCATAATTAATAGCACAGTAATGCCCCTTATCATCAAAATGTAACACCGATTTTACCGCTATTGTTTTCGCATGTTCATCAAATTGAAATTTAGTCACCATTCTACCTCTTATTACATGGGCGTCATTAGTAGGTAACAGTTAATGTCCTATTTAAGCAGTTCACTCACAGGTATGACTTTACAACTTCTACACAATATACCACATCAGGCTACATTTTTTTTAAACCGTCTCGTTATAAAATAGTGCTAAAGACTAACTTTTTTCTTATATAACTCAATCAAGATAACAAGATGCCTAGCATTTACTGCACTTTAAAAAGCACAAAATAAAAAACAAAGATAGTTATTTGACCTGTCGGTAAGTTTGAGTACGCCAGTCATATTGATAATAAACCCCTTGCCACTCATATTGTGTGCCTTTATTGGTTTGTATCACTTTGGCATTATCAGGTAAACGTGTAAGTCCTTGGCTGTATTGCACACTGGTGGTTATTTGCTGTGGCGGTGCAGTCACTTTAGGTTGACTCGTTCTAGCAAGCGGTCTGCTCCAACCAAATGGGTAAAAAACAGAAAAACTATAATATGCCGCCCTGTTCCAAGAGTCTCCCCACCAAGCTCCCCAAGATGAAGCATACCTTCCATAGTTCCAGTCATAGTTCCAGCCTGAACCTATGCTCCAATCAACGTCCCCCCTATAGGGTGGATGATAATAGCGGTGATGATTTCGATGATAAAAATAGGCCCGATTATAAACATATTGATTATTCTTATACACTGGACTGGAGTGTATTCGATTAGCTTTATGAGCATGAAAGTCTAAATGATTAGGCTTTTGAGAACGACTCTTTTGCTGCGCTTGAGTGTCAGATTTTGCAAAACCACTCATAGAGGGAAAAAGTAACATAAGAGCAATGACAGCACGAGGGAAAATACGCATATAAAATCTCCGACAACTCACTTCAAAAACCAAGCTAAACGCTATAAATGAAGTACCTATAAATGGAGTAGCTATGAGTATAGTTTACAGAAAAATGGTTTTATACCAATCTAAGTAAAAAATATTCATTCAGCGAGAATAAAACACTCCACATGCAAAGATGACTTAGCCTTAGGTAAGATGCTATAGTGCCGCGCATATAAGCCTAACATTAGAGAATATTTCCATATGAGTTTTAAGGATTTGCGGAGTTTCATTGACCATCTTGAACAAAGTGGTGAATTAAAACGTATTAGCTATCCCGTTGATCCTCATTTAGAAATGACGGAGATTGCTGATAGAGTCCTCAGAGCTGGAGGACCCGCTTTATTGTTTGAAAATCCCAAAAATCATTCTATGCCTGTTTTAGCAAACTTATTTGGCAGCGCTAAGCGTGTCGCCATGGCACTTGGAAAAGAAGATCCTCTTGCACTAAGAGATGTGGGTGAACTGTTAGCCTTCTTAAAAGAGCCTGAGCCACCAAGAGGCTTTAAAGATGCTATAGCCAAATTACCTAAATTTAAGCAAGCCTTAAATATGCCACCAAAGACTGTGCGCAACCCAGAGTGCCAACAAGTCATATTAAAAGGTGATGATGTTGATTTAAGGCAACTGCCGATTCAACATTGTTGGCCAGGTGATGCGGCTCCCTTAGTCAGTTGGGGCTTAACGATCACCAAAGGCCCAAATAAAGAAAGACAAAATCTAGGCATTTATCGTCAACAATTATTAGGCAAAAATAAACTGATTATGCGCTGGCTCGATCATCGTGGCGGCGCATTAGATTTTAAAGATTTCAAAGAACAACATCCTGGTGAACATTACCCAGTCGTCGTCGCGCTAGGCAGCGATCCCGTCACCATTTTAGGCGCTGTCACACCAGTTCCCGATTCCATGAGTGAATACGCTTTTGCAGGGTTATTACGAGGCGAACGCACCCAAGTGTGTAAAGCGATCAGCTGTGATCTAGAGGTTCCCGCCAGCAGTGAAATCATTTTAGAAGGGTATATAGATCCAACCGAAATGGCTGAAGAAGGCCCTTATGGAGATCATACAGGTTATTACAATGAAACCGATGAATTCCCTGTTTTTACAGTGACACACATTACCCATAGAAAAGACCCTATTTACCATAGCACTTATACTGGTAGGCCACCCGATGAGCCTGCAATGTTAGGCGTGGCACTCAATGAAGTTTTTGTGCCTATTTTACAAAAGCAGTACCCAGAAATTGTAGATTTTTATTTGCCTCCAGAAGGTTGCTCATACCGAATGGCGGTTATCTCCATTAAAAAGCAATACCCAGGCCATGCTAAACGCGTCATGATGGGCGCTTGGTCTTTCTTACGGCAATTTATGTATACCAAATTTATTATCGTTGTCGATGAAGATGTGAACTGCCGTGATTGGCAAGATGTGATTTGGGCTATCACTACTCGAATGGATCCCAATCGTGATACAGTAATGGTAGACAATACGCCTATTGACTACTTAGATTTTGCTTCACCTGTCTCGGGGCTAGGGTCTAAAATGGGATTAGATGCCACCAATAAATGGCAAGGAGAAACCACTCGAGAGTGGGGAACCCCAATTGTTATGGATGAAAACGTTAAACAAAAAGTTGATGATATTTGGCAAGAATTAGGTCTCGATGAGTCAATTCATTCACCAAAAATCAAATAGTAACCACCTAGTATTAGTAGTATTAGCTGTTGAGATAAATGGCGTACTCAAGGAAGTTAAATGAAGAACATTCGCTGTAAAATTGAGCACATTTCACCTTTTAACGATGCCGTTTTTCAAGTCACACTCAAACCAGAAACGGCTTTTGATTTTAAGGCTGGACAATACTTATGTATCGTCATGGGTGAGAAAGACAAACGTCCTTTCTCAATCGCCAGTGCCCCTAATGCAAAACATATTGAATTACATATAGGTGCCGCCATCAGTGAAAGTTATCCCATGCAAGTGGTCGAAAAACTAAAGCGGTGCTTAAAAGATAATACAGAAATAGAAATTGAAGTGCCGGGCGGTGACGCGCACTTTAGAAGTGACAGCCAACGCCCCCGCTTACTCATTGCAGGCGGAACAGGCTTCTCTTACATTAAGAGTATCGTTGAACAGCAAATAGCCTTAGGGCAAGCCATAGAAACTCAACTTTACTGGGGCTGTCGTACACAAGAAGCCATGTACTATGAGAAGATTGCTCGACAATGGCATGACGCTCATCCTTGGCTGCATTTTATTCCTGTCGTTGAAGAGGCCAATCAGAATTGGCAAGGTAAAGAAGCCAACCTGTTAGAACAAATTAAAACGGATTTCACTAGCCTCTTAGGTTTTGACATTTATATTGCAGGCCGCTTTGATATGGTTGGTGCCGCACGAGAAGTATTTCGCAGCATGGGAGTCGATGAAGCTCACCTCTACGGCGATGCCTTTGCCTTTATTAAATAAAACAGTTTAAATAACAGCATAAAGCCGCCTATCAAAAGGCGGCTTTTTATCGCTAAATCACTATAACAATAAAAACCTTTCAGCTAATTCTGAACAGACATTTGATATAAAGTACAGTCTTTTGTAATATCATAAACACGGCCCGCTATTTTTTTTCCTCTAGCCTGAGCAGACAGTAACAGACTAATTTGCGCTGTTTTAGATTCCTCTATCCAACATTTATTAAATCCAAACCCACCAGGATCACTTGGACATTTATCACAATGATTGGTTTCACCATCACCACCTATGACTCTTAAAGTGACAAAACCATCTCGATACGAAACATCACTAATAGAGCCTTCATTTATTGCATCCGATGCTAATAACTGACCAGACAATAACACTCCGATGCCAAATAACATTCCTTTCAATAATTGCATTCTTTTCTCAACACATATAAAAACATTCAATAATTAGTTTACCATCAAACAAGTAAAATGCTGTTTTTTTTTAAAAAAATATCTAGATATGCCATTCAATAATTGCTTCATTCGCCGCTATCATGCGCGTATCAGGTTTCAATAAAGGCAAAACTTCTACATTTTACATTGTCATCAGTATCAGTGTTAAAAAATGCCACTTAACTGGTTGGAATATTGACAAGCCTTTAAGCTACCCAATGCTTGTGTTTAAAGCTTCCATTGTTGTGGCTTCAGCTCACAAACAGCATGCAAAGGGAGGAGGCACAGGCCTCATTCTGGGAGCAGGTATTGGTGCGGGGATCCGCGCCGGACGCGGAACGGGAAGAGGCACGACTCTTGGAACCATTATTGGTACAGGGATCGGCGCAGGACGCGGAACGGGATGAGGCACGACGACACAAGCCTGTATAAAAAAAGTGCAAAGCAAATAAACAAAAAGCTGACACCCTTGCCTTAGACGACTTTTTGAACACATGTTATCACCTTTAAAATCATTTCCACCATTATCAGTATATACATCATTTTCATCACATATCGCTTATTTTTTTAATGACTAAAATGATACTGTGCTGCAAAGCAATATGATTGCCACCGATCCTAAAAAAATGCCACATATGCCGTTCGATAATGTCGTCATCTGCCACAATCATGCCTGTATCGGTTTTCAACGAAGGCGCGACTTCTACATTTTTACATTGTCATCAGTATCAGTGTTAAAAAATGCCAAGCTTTTTTGCACTAAGCCATCACCACATCGGCCTTGGTATTCAAACCAATGCAGCGTATTGCCAACAAGATAAACACTGCTCGATACGATAAGCGAGCCTAATGGTACGATCAGGCCAAAGGTTGCCATACAAATGCCACTTAACTGGTTGGAATATTGGCAAGCCTTTAGGCTACCCAGCTCTTGAGTGTGAAGCTCCCACTGCTGAGTCCATGTGTCGCAAACAGCATATCGAGGCGGAGGATCAGCGCTTGGAGCGGCAGCCTGAATAGGACGGGAAAGGATCATACAGCCCTGCAATAATAGCCCCATCACCCCCATGAGACACCCGTTTAATACGACACGGTACAGCCAATGACCTGTTAATGTCATTTTCTCTCTCAAAAATTGATAATAAACAGGCCTCACTTTACAGCAAGGACTAACGGAACCCTATTATCAGAATGTATATAGAAATATTCTGCTTGATACGGTAAATACCGTATGTCAGCCAGTTTTGATTGTTTAGGCATGAGTCTAGCACTCGTTTCTGGCCCAGAAGCTGGCCCAGAAGCTAGCCGAGGAGCAGGACCTGGGCCTGGACCACCGCCTCCAGGCCGAGGAAAAAGCATACAAGCTTGAAGACTCAAGCCAACTAACATAATCATCCACAATCGTAATGTATGTTGTCCATCTCGCTTAACCGTCATAAATAATCCTTATTAAACAGTGTAGAGTCAAAAAAAAGCCTATACTCAAGTAAAATGAAGATGCGAGTTTCACTTATGACTGAGATCTAGGTAAACACTAGGCTCAAGTTTGAATATGAGGCAAATCAAATACCCATATTTAAATTATACTTAAATAACTCGCTCTCGCCATAATCCCATTGAACATCATCAGAGACACGCATGAAAGACACCAGAGAAACACTTTCTTCTTTAACAGTCAGCTTACATTGGATTATTGCTGTCTTTTTTATTTGTTTGCTTAGCGTTGGTTTTTACATGACGAACTACAATGCTTTTGCACTATATCCCATACATAAATCCATAGGAATGTCATTGTTTATTCTGATCATTTGGCGTGTCATTTGGCGCTATGTGAATGGCTGGCCAATTCCTGTCAATCAATACAGTCCGCTAGAGCGTTTCTTCGCTAAACTTGTGCACTGGCTACTCATCATAGGCATAATAGTCATGCCTATATCAGGTATGTTAATGTCAGCTGGAAGTGGACATGGCTTAAATCTCTTTGGTCTCGAACTGTTTCCGGCAAATTTAGACGCAACAGGTAAAGTCATCCCTATTTCGGCAAGCTTAGGTGAACTCGGTGAAAATATACATGGTGCAGTCGCCAACATCATGGTGGCAGCCATTAGTTTACATATTCTTGGCGCTCTGAAACATCACATCATAGATAAAGACGGCACACTAAGACGAATGTTAGGTAAAAAAATTCAATAGCTTATTCTAAAATTCAACCATAAACAGCATTCAACAATTAAGCTGAATGCTGTTTACAATATATGCTTCACGGTATTCGTCACAGGTCTTAGTCGTAACCAACCAATATCCTCAAGCAATGCTCCAGCTAATTCGACATACTTTGTATATTCAGTAAAAGTCGGCTCCATTGACCTACTCGGTGTGACACTTTTATCCAAATGGAACACTCTGAATGCCCAAAAAACATTAAACAGCAGCTAAACGAACAAAAAGAAATCACTTGGCAGCAAATTCACTCATAAAGACTAAAGTTTTTCATTTTTTACTTGCCAAAAGAAAACAAGCGGGGTACCATGCGCTCGCTTTCAAAGATGGGTCGTTAGCTCAGTCGGTAGAGCAGTTGGCTTTTAACCAATTGGTCGAAGGTTCGAATCCTTCACGACCCACCATTCTTTCTAGTTATATCATTATTATTCATTTAACTCTCCCTTGTTATTTACCCCAAAATCCAGTTCTCATTTTCTAAGAATTGAACATTGAACATCTTCGTATATGCTTCTTTGGTATCGCGCCTCCTCACGACAAGTACCGCCCAACGACTTAACGCCATAAAAATATTCTTTTTCACTATTGTGGCCGACAATTCCAAAGACGCTAAAGCCTTTGGCGTACCTCAACCTTTAGCAGAGATCAAGGTTCAGCACTCCCTCAAATCGGATTTATTAACAAGAGAAAATTGAATACAAAAAAGCCGTTACCTTCATAAGGTAACGGCTTTTTGCTCTTAACGAGGAGAAATGAGGTTGATATATTCGCTAAGATAAGCCTAGCTTATCTAATAGAATGCAAAGTATTCTTTTGAACCAAAGTTGCAACTTCTTCAAAAATTAATTTTGAACGACTTTCACCACCTAACATTCCCGTCACTAAATCAGCAGTAAGGCATAAATTATGTGCCAAATAAAATGAATCTGATTGTTTAGGCTCTTCTTTTGCCAGCTCAATTGATTTCTTAAAACTAGGGCTGCGTGATAGGTTTCTCCCTAATTCCTTAATGACAGGAATAGCCAATTTACTAGGTTTCATCATATATGCAGCATTCCCATCTACATATGGGTATAAGGCTTCCGCACCACCAGATTTATCAATAAAAGCATTAAAAATCCCTATTCTGCCTATAACCTCTGAACTAGCGCTATATAATATTTCTTCACGAGTAAAAGTTTTATCTATACTTATTTGATACTCGCTTAATTGAGGCCACAAAACCGAATTACACCAATTTGTGTACTCTTTTAATGGTTCATAACTTTCATAAGGCGGAACAAATTTACCCGACTTAATATCTGTGCCAATGTCAGTAGCTATGAATTCCGCTACCTTATTATTATAATCTGAGTCATTAGGTTCACAACCTAAAACAGCAAAAGCAATTACTACCATAAATATATATTTAATCTTATTTTAATCCATCTATTACAGAAAATTACGGCTCCTAAGATCAAGATATTACATGAAAAAAAATATTAAAATACATTCATAATCATTAAAAATAGAGCACAAAAAAGCCGTTACCTTGTAAGGTAACGGCTTTTTGCTCTTAACTAAGAGAAATTAGGTTGAGTTGGCCGATAAGCCGGGTCCTGTCGTGGACAGTTATTCATCTAGGCCTGCAATCGCTCACAGGCTCAAGCGATCTACCCGGTTCCAACGCGAGCCACGCCATACGGAACCCTATTTGATCTTGCTTCGGGTGGAGTTTACCTTGCCATGGACTATTACTAGCCATGCGGTGCGCTCTTACCGCACCCTTTCACCCTTACCTACTCAATAAATTGAATAGGCGGTCTCCTCTCTGCTGCACTTGTCGTCGGTTCACACCGCCCAGACGTTATCTGGCACCCTGCTCTATGAAGCCCGGACTTTCCTCCCCGCCCAAAGGCGCGGCAACTGTCTGGCCAACTCGGCGCGGAGTATACCTCCAAGCCTTGTATCAATGCAACTTACTCAGTCCAACCGATGCTTTTATAAACAAACCTACCCTTTCAACTGGCTTTTAAACCTAAGGTAACCCCCTACTTACATCATTGTGATAACATTGCGTTTTTCTTTAAGTCGCAATACCTGACTTATCCCTATAAGCCTTAGGAATATCAGACTTACCAAAATCAGCCCTTATCAATATAAACCTTAATAAACCTTAGGAATATCGGCCATTACAAGCCTAAAGTGAGTCCTTGTTTATTGCTTGTGATAACAGTGCATTTTTCTTTAAGCCACAATACCTGTTTTGTCGATATCAGCCGTTATAAACCTAAAGCAAGCCCTTGTTTATTGCTTGTGATAACAGTGCATTTTTCTTTAAGCTGCAAGACCTGACTTATCGATATCAGCCGTTATAAACCTAAAGCGAGTCCTTGTTTATAAAGTGCATTTTTCTTTAAACCATAAATTTCGGCTGTTATTGCCGCCGCTTTTTTTAAGGGCAATTCTTTACTCAATAATGTCAATGTTTCCAAAACCTTAACAGATAAAGCAGACTCATCACCTGCTATTGTCTCACTGCGAAAGCCATGACACATGAGCACTATCTCCCCCTTTTGCTGATTAGCATCACTCGTGACCTGTGCTAATACCTCTGCTGCAGTGCCCGATAAAAAGGTTTCAAAGACTTTCGTCACCTCCCTTGCCATGACCACCTGCCGATCATCTCCAAGTACAGAAGCTATCGAGGTTAAACTATGGACAATTCTATGAGGTGATTCATAAAAAATTAACGTGCGCGGATCCTCTTTCAACGCGGTCAACTTATCGATGCGGCCTTTTTCTTTTGACGGCAAAAAACCTTCAAATGAAAACCTATCCGATGGCAATCCCGATGCACTTAAGGCCGTAATCGCTGCGCAAGGGCCAGGTAAGGGGCTGACATTAAATCCTGCTTCCCGTACTTGGAAAACCAAATGATATCCAGGATCAGAAATTAACGGTGTTCCCGCATCAGAAATCAGTGCCACTGACTCACCGTTGGCTAATTTTTGAATGATCCCTTGAGCCCGATCACGCTCATTGTGATCATGTAAGGCGATTTTTTTGGTCTCAATACTAAAATGGTTTAATAATTTACCACTGTGTCTGGTGTCCTCACAGGCAATCAATGATACCTGCTTAAGTACTGTTATTGCACGAGAACTTATATCCTCTAGATTACCAATGGGCGTTGGAACTATGTAAAGTGCGACCGGTAGGGTCATATTTACCTCTGTATAGATTATCAACAAGACTTTCGTCAAACGTAAGAGAAGGTTAAACTACTGGCAGCATCTTACCAGAGTAAAGACCTGTGTTAAAAAGCCTGAAGACAACTAAATTAATTTCTATCGCTGTGTTATCGGCAGTTTTGTTCGGTTGTGCAACGCCAACCGGCCCGGTAAAGACTGAATCGACTAGCATTTCTTTAATCAGCGCCCCTTTAACATCGGCGCAATACTTAGCCAAAGCAAAAGCTGAAAAAAATCAGTCAATACGTCAACGCTACTTCTTATTGGCAGCTCATGCCATGATAAATGCGGGTGATGACAATACTGCCGAGCAGTTGCTGAACTCACTACAGTCCACCTTATTACCCGACAGCGAATTACAAGCTGAATATAAATACCTCAAGGCTCGCGTCTTTAAAATGCAATCTCGATATGCTGACGCCATTAAAGTATTAGACTATTCGACTCATTGGCAGTTAGCCAAATGGCAGTGGGTCAGTTACTACCAATTAAAAGCGCAGCTTTATCAAGAGCGTAATCAACCCATAGAAGAAGTGCGTCAATTAAGTCTTCTCGAGCAATATTTGCCTATAGCACAAGCGAATGAAGTCAATGACACTATTTGGCGCACACTGCAGCCTCTGTCAGAAGAAACCTTGAAGCGTTTTTCAACAGATAGTGATGACTCTACATTTGCCGGTTGGTTACAACTCGCCTACTTAACTAAGCGTTATGCCGTCGATCCCAATCAGCTTGTCAGCCAGCTAAGTCGTTGGCAGCAGCAAAACCCAACTCATCCTGCCACAAGAAAGCTGCCAACGGATCTCGAAAAGGCGCTCAACACTAAGCCTTACAGCCCAAATAAGATTGCGGTGCTTTTACCCTTAACAGGATCCAGAGCCGATATCGCCAATCCAGTTAAACAAGGCATTATGGCCAGTTATTTAGCTCAAAACGACAAGAATGTAACAGTCAATTTTTATGATACCGCACAAGATCCTAACGCGGCTTATCAGGCTGCGGTAAATCAAGGCGCTGAATTTATTATCGGCCCTTTATTACCCAGTTCTGTTGCTGCCTTGCAAGCGACAATAAAAAATAAAGGGGAGCAAGGTAAAGTCATACCACAGCTCTTTCTCAATACCGTTAAAAGTGACACCCCCAATAAAGATCAATATTATTTTGCTTTATCACCCAGCGATGAGGCTAATGACGCGGCGAACCGATTATTTAAAGATGGCATTAAAGTGCCGCTGATCTTAGCCAGTAATGACAAGCTTGGTCATAATATGGCAGACAGTTTTAACAAAACATGGCAAGCCCTGACTCAAACTCCCGCTGAAATTCACTATTATGATGCTGGCGACAAAATGAAAGTCACAGTCCAAAAAGCATTAGGCGTGATTGACAGCAAAGAGCGTATTGCCGCGTTAAAAGGTCTTCTTAATTTACCGATCAAAGCAGACTTTCGCTCACGCCGAGACATAGATGCCATTTACATGTTATCAGCCAGCCATGATTTAGCCTTACTTAAACCCTTCATTGATGTTAATTTCAGTGTCTTTGCCCAGCCAGTGCCTCTTTATGCCAGCAGCCGCAGTCATTTGAAAGATGGAGGCCGAGAAGCCGATGAAGAACTCAATAACCTGACTATCAGTGATATTCCCTGGCTTATTCGTCAAGATTCAGATACTCGCACCGTCAGTCAATTATGGCCCACTTGGAGTAACAGTAAAAAAAGACTCTATAGTATGGGCTATGATGCCGTCGATCTTGTGGATAAATTAGCACAAATGCGTGCCTTGCCTGGCTACCAACTGGACGGACTCAGTGGCACTTTATCGGTCAATCAGCAAGGGGTCGTCAACAGACAATTAAGTTGGGGACGCTATCAAAGAGGCAATTTAAAGCCCCTAGCAAAATAGTCCCCAGCCAGTGTTATTGCTGACAAAGTGCCTCGTTGGCAATAACACTGTTTTGTTGCTTTAAGTTAAGTGATATGAAAATGTTTCACTAACCGAATGAGACGAGAATAAGGATCCACTGCCTTAAGCATGCTACAACTCGCACAATGGCGTATTTTGGGTATATACTCAAGCTCATTGGAAGTCACTTCAGGACGTTAGCGTGCTCAAAGGTCACCAAGGACAAGAAAGTGAACAAGCGGCCATTAGCTATTTGAAACAAAAAGGTTTACGTTTCATCGCCAAAAATGTCCGTTTCGTCTTTGGTGAAATAGACATAATCATGAAAGAAGGTACTGTTTGGGTATTTGTTGAAGTAAAATACCGCTCAAATGTACAATTTGGTGGTGCAATTAATGCCTTAAGTCTAAGGCAACAAAATCGCATAAAACGTGCTGCGAGCCATTACTTACAATTAAAACAAATAGATGCAGTTTGTCGATTTGATTTTATCGCTATTGATCCAAATAATATTGAATGGATCCGCGATGCATTTTAATTTTATCGCCGCCTATGGCCAACCATGGTTTATGCAATCAAGCATTCCAGTCAAGTGACTAAGCAATAGAGCAAACAATCGTTAAGGATTTATCAATGTTAGACCGTATTAAACATAGTTTTACCGAATCCATTCAAACCAAAATTGATGCGTCAGAAGCCTTACCTGAATCCATCGCTAAAGCCGCAGAAATGATGGTCAATTGTTTACTCGGTGGTAATAAGATTTTAGCTTGTGGTAATGGTGGCAGTGCCGGTGATGCACAACATTTTTCAGCTGAGTTATTGAATCGATATGAAGTTGAACGTCCTCCACTTCCTGCCATTGCCCTAACAACCGATAGCTCAACATTAACCGCCATCGCTAATGATTACAGCTATGATGAAGTTTTTTCAAAGCAAATTTTAGCCTTAGGTCAGCCTGGAGACATTCTATTAGCCATCTCAACCAGTGGACATTCAGGAAACGTGATTAAGGCCATCGAGGCCGCATTAAGCCGCGATATGACCATTGTGGCACTCACAGGGAAAGACGGTGGCCCAATGGCTGGATTACTCAGTGTCAATGATGTGGAAATTCGTGTGCCTTCTAATGTCACTGCGCGCATACAAGAAGTCCACCTTTTGGCTATTCATTGTCTGTGTGACAATATCGACAGAACCCTTTTTCCACAGGATGAACAACAGTGAGAACCTTGCTCACATTCATTTTTCCTCTTTTATTGCTACAAGGCTGCGCTGGCGCACTGGTTGTGGGCGCCGTTAGCGGCGCCATGGTGGCCAATGACGAGCGCCCAGTCAGTACACAGCTAGATGATACCAATGCCAGCTTTAACATTGCCAGTGCACTGTCTTCCCAGCCAGACTTAAAAAATCAGACCAATATTTCAGCCGTTGTTATGAATAACAACGTACTGTTAATTGGTCAAGCTCCCAATTCAATGCTCAGGAATAAAGCCATTAATATTGTTAAAGACTTAGGCTTAGGGGGGAAAATTCACAACCAAATTCGTATCGGTAATCCTACGTCTTTTACGACACGCAGCAATGACACTTGGATCACCACTAAAGTAAAAGGTCGTATGCTGAGCGAACAAAACTTAGATATGACCAATATCAAAGTCATTACGGAAAACGGAGAAGTCTTTTTAGTTGGCTATGTTGCAAAAGAACAAGCCGACCTTGCCGTTGAAGTTGCCCGCAATACGTCAGGCGTACGTAAGGTCATAAAAGTCTTTGATTATGTTGATTCGTAAAATAAAAAAACCTGCATATGCAGGTTTTTTTATTTCAATACAATTTGAAGAGCTTACACTAACAAACCAATTTTTTCATAAACCTTTTTAAGGGTCACTTCTGCACGCGCCTGCGCCTTTTCAGCACCTTCATGCATAATTTGATTCAACAAGGTTTGATCCGCTCTAAACTCATTATAGCGGGCCTGCAATGGCTCAATCATGCTGACGACCGCTTCACCTGCTGCAACTTTTAAATGGCCATACATCTTACCTTCAAATTCGTTTTCCAAAGAGGCAATACTTTGACCTGTCACACCCGACATTAAGCTCAATAAATTAGACACACCAGGTTTGTTTTCAACATCAAAACGTACCACTGGCGGCTCTTCACTGTCCGTCATGGCTTTTTTGATTTTTTTCATGATCTTCTTAGGATCTTCAAGCAAGCCAATCACATTATTACGATTATCATCAGATTTAGACATCTTCTTTAATGGCTCTTGCAATGACATGACTTTTGCGCCTAATTCAGGAATAAAAGGCTCAGGGACAGTAAAAGTATCCCCGTAGGCATTGTTAAAGCGTGTCGCAATATCACGGGTTAATTCAAGATGCTGTTTTTGATCTTGTCCAACAGGTACTTGGTTCGCTTGGTACAGTAAAATATCCGCAGCCATCAACACAGGGTAACCAAATAACCCCACGTTAATATTACTAGCATGCTTTTGTGATTTATCTTTAAACTGCGTCATCCTATTGAGCTCACCCATCTGAGCATAACAATTGAGTGCCCAACCCAGCTGAGTATGTTGCGGCACTTGAGACTGAATAAAGACAGTGCTCTTTTTAGGATCGACACCACAAGCTAAATATAAGGCTAAGGTATCAAGGCAAGCTTCACGCAACAATTTAGGATCTTGACGCACTGTAATAGCATGTAAATCAACCACACAATACAAACAATCATGGCTATCCTGCATCGCCACCCACTGACGTAATGCGCCCATATAGTTACCTAAGGTTAACTCCCCTGAGGGTTGTGCTCCACTCAGAACGATAGGTTTAGGCTGTGACGTGGTCATTATTTTCATTACTCCATAAGTGCATCAAGTCAATAATTTAAATACCCAATGCGTAAATTTAAAATTATATAATTACAGTATTAGCGGTATAATATCACGAATTTGATGGCAAACCGCATCAGGTTTGCTCAAACCAATATCTTCACCGTAATTGTATCCATAGGTCAAGCCGATTGATCTCACTCCAGCCGCTTTTGCCGATAAAATATCATTTCTAGAATCACCGACCATCATGAGTTCATCACCTTCCAAATCCCATAATTGCAGTAAATGCTGTAAAGGAAGCGGATCGGGTTTCATCGCAGAAAGCGAATCGCCACCTAACACCACAGAAAAATAATCGCTTAAACCAAAGCCATTCAATAAAGGCACAGTAAAGCCATAAGGTTTATTGGTCACTATGGCTAAAGGAATATTCGCCTCATGCAACTGCCCTAAAACACTTTCTACCCCATCATAGAGTCGGCTATGTTTCTGCAAGTTTTGCTGATAGTGCCACTTAAATCTGGGCATAACAGCATTCAATTGCTTCTGACTATAGGCCTCATCTGCTGCAAAGATTAAAGCCCTTTGCATTAACACTTCAGCGCCGTTACCTATCCATGAGCGTACCTGCGCCTCAGAACAAAGCGGTAAGCCTAATTCAACTAAGCTGTCTTGTACAGCAACCGTCAAATCCAGTGCACTGTCTACCAAAGTACCATCTAAGTCAAATGCCACAGCTTTAACACTGCCATCCTTTAACATTATCGATCAACCCTCGAGCGCCGCTAACTCATGACGCATAGCATCAATCACAGCTTTATAATCGGGTTGATTAAAAATGGCTGAGCCCGCAACAAACATATCGGCTCCAGCACGTGCAATTTCAGCGATATTATCCACTTTGACTCCACCATCAACCTCAAGACGAATGTCATAACCGCTGGCATCAATGCGCTGTCTCACTTGACGTAATTTATCCAAAGTCGAAGGAATGAAAGATTGTCCGCCAAAACCAGGATTAACCGACATTAATAAAATCACATCGACTTTATCCATCACATGATCTAAATAATGCAAAGGCGTTGCAGGATTAAAAACCAATCCCGCTTTACAGCCAGACTCTTTAATTAATTGTAAGCTACGATCAATATGCTCAGACGCTTCAGGATGAAAGGTAATGATAGACGCGCCGGCTTTAGCAAAATCAGGAATAATGCGATCAACGGGTTTTACCATCAAATGGACATCAATATCAGCCGTGATCCCATAATCCCTTAACGCTTGGCAAATCATAGGGCCCACGGTTAAATTTGGCACATAATGATTATCCATCACATCAAAATGAACCACGTCGGCTCCCGCCGTTAAAACAGCATCAACATCACTGCCTAAACGAGCAAAATCGGCAGAAAGAATAGAAGGAGCAATTAAAAATGGGCGCATAGTCAAACTCATGTTCATGTGTAATAAGTAGGCTATTTTACCCCTTAACCCCATAAAGACACTACTTTTTAAAACACTTTTTTTGTTACAATTATGTTTTAATTGGTTTTCGTTTTGTTATAATCACAAACTCGCAAAGGAAGGCAATCAAGGAAATACCATGTTAAGGAAGCTTATAGGGTTTTTACACATGAAAATGATGATTTTTTTCGTGAGTTGCGCTTTAGGTTTAACGCTATGTTTACTGCACTCAAGCAGTACCATAACCGTTCAGTCACCCAGTCGTTATTGTGCACCCCAAACAAACATAGACAAGCAATATTTACCGAGCCATCGACCGAGTCAACATTGTGAGACCCAAGCTCAAACAATCACTTGGATGAACTGGCTGATCGGTAATAGTCTGACAAACCAGCTACATTTTATCGACTTTTTGGAATTGCTGCACGGTAATAACCGTATTCCTTTGAGCCAAGTGACTTTAATCAATAGCCATCAGAGCCTTAAATTATGCTAAAAAATATCTGGCAACTACTGATCAGCACACTTGCCGCTTTTTTCGGTGTGCAATCCGAGCAAAATCGCGTCCGTGATTTTCAAACTAAATCCATCGTTCCTTTTATCATTATGGGGGTTTTCATTGCGATCATCTTTGTGGGTAGCTTGCTCTTTATTGTTACCCAAGTATTAGGTTAAATTTCCACTGAATTTTAAGGCAAAAAACCTTGCTTATGCAAGGTTTTTTCTTAGCATGATAGCAATTATCACCCCACAGATTTCTTTCTCTTTATTGTCGATACCGCTCCACCTTTCTTCAATGCAATGGTGGTCAACTTAGCAGATTCTGCATGGTAAGCATCATCGTATAAAGCAAATAATTCATCCACTTTTTTACGAGCGCTCCCTTTTTGGCTAATATTGCGTTGCACTTGCACTTTAGCTAACAGCGCACCATGATATAGCTCACGGGTCAATGGAATATCATGATTACTGATGAGCACTGAAATGCCACGATCAATAGCCGTATGCCGAGAAATTTTTGCCAAGATGGCTTGATCATCTAGACTAAACCCTGCGCCAACATAGGTCGTAAAACTGGCTGTTGTAGACAAAGGAGCATAAGGCGGATCGCAATACACCACATCCCCCTTGCGGGTCATATTCATGGCTTCCTCGTAACCCACGCATCTAAATTCTGCTTTTTGTGATTTAACTGAAAATGCACGGATCTCTTGCTCAGGGAAGTAAGGCTTCTTATAAGAGCCAAAAGGCACATTAAACCCACCCTTTCGGTTGTATCGACATAATCCATTAAAGCCAAAACGATTCATATATAAAAAATAGACTGAACGCTCAAAGGGATCACGGCTTTGATTAAATCGTTCACGAATTTGATAATAGGCCGTCTCATTATTCATCTCATCCACAAACAAGGCTTTTGCTGCATTGATGTAGGATTCAGGATCATGCTGTACGATTTTATACAGATTTATCAAATCTTGATTAATATCGCATAATAAATAGCTATCAAAATCAGTATTAAGAAACACTGATCCCGCCCCAACAAAAGGCTCAACCAATCTATTACCTTTTGGAAGATATTGCGATAAGGCTTCAATCAGTTTAAATTTTCCACCAGCCCACTTTAGAAAGGCTCTTTGTTTTTTGCTCATTTAAATTGACTGAATACCATAAAAAAAGAAGCACATGATTGTACTCTGTTTATTACTGAATTTCACGGCTTGGAACACTGACTTGTAATTCATATGCTCTTAAATCAGCCCAACGACGCACCCAAGGTTTATTAATGTTATATTTTTCAATTAGATATAATGAACTCTTATTTGCAAATTCTTTTTCGTCAAACTGACCCGCCAAAACAAGCCACCCCTTATTATATCTGGCAATACTCAGATCTTTTACATCCTTAACCCTTGTTAATAAACGATAAAGTGTTTCTATCTTAGTTACATTCGCCAGCTGCAATGTATAACCTTGTGTGGGTCGAATACTCAATAAAGTTGGCCAAACAATCAGCGGTTGTTCAGCACCGCTTTCAACTGCTGCTTTTTTCCCCTCCTTTAACTCCTGCTCATTGCCGCTATTGGTCAATATTTCAGCTTGAATGGGCTCATCACTCTTCATCGCTCTTTCAACAGGTCTCTTTTCTACTTTCAAAGGCACAGAAGCCATTCCCTCATCATGATCCACGCTCCATGCTTTATCCGCTTTGAAATCCCACTCTTTTTGAGAGTTAACTGTGGTGATAGATTGCAAATTCGGCACTGGATCTAGCGGTTTTGGAGTTAAAAGAGCGCTATTATCTTGACCATCAATAGGCAATTTTAGCATCCATAATCCCATTGCTGTGACAGACACCACAAAAACAACGGCTGTCACTAAAGTCAGACTCATCCATTTAGGCATGACTTTGGCACTCGCCTTTGGATCACTGGAAACAAGCTCTTCTTCATTCTGTTTCGACAACTCAAATAATGCCAACACTTCCGCGGGCGTACCAGATTGTGCTGATAACTTTTCAAAAATGCTATCAATATCAATACAGGCTCCTTGTCCATTCAATGACAATAAAGTGTTATATAAAGACTGTCTTTCAACTAAAGGTAAAGGAGAAATACTCATCGGCAATAGGGATTGAGTTTGTATGGCTGAAACTTGGGTACTTAAAGAAGAGAGCAATGCATTATTAGCAGTACAAACCACACGTATGTCAGTGTTAGGTAATGACAATTGTATTAAAGCTAAACACTCATTCCATATCTCATGAGGTAAATAATCAGCATCATCAATGACAATACAAAGTGCTTTAGGCAATGACTGGGCAGCTTGTAGCAAGCTATCAGGCAAGGCTAACTCATCATCAAAGATGGGATCGTTAAGTAATTGAATGAGGATCTTTCGACGAATTTCATGGCTATCGCAATACTGAGGGCAAGTGATCAAAGCCAGACTGTGATCTTCTAATGTATCAAGCAAGGCCGTGATCATGGTCGTTTTGCCTGAGCCTTGCTCACCCATTAACAGGATTAACTGATCACCATATAAACTAATATGCTGCAGCCGCAATAACAAGGCTTCTTGGCTAGGTAATAATATCGACTCTGATGGTGTCACTTGTCATCCATTTTCAAGTTATGCGCCGCCAATGACCTCTCTTAATATGGCTTCACTGACGTCACTATAAATACCGGCTTGGCCAATAGCAGTAGGTAATACTAACCTAATTCTACCTTGTTTCACTTTTTTATCACGCTGCATATGCTTAATAAAATGTGAAAACGTCATCGAATGAGGTGCTTCAACGGGTAAATCAAAAGCAATAAATAAGGCACGTATTCTTTCAAGATCATTTTCCTGAATGAACCCCATTTTCATTGCCGTTTTTGCCGCTAATAGGGTGCCAGCGGCAACAGCTTCACCGTGTAGCCAAACGCCATACCCCATCTCAGCTTCAATCGCATGACCAAATGTATGCCCTAAATTTAACAGAGCCCGCACAGCTTGCTCAGTTTCATCCAGTGCAACCACCTCAGCCTTAATTTCACAACAACGACCGATGGCATATTTTAGCGCCTCATTATCAAGAGCTTTTAACTCTTTTACATGATGCTCAAGCCACACAAAAAAATCGTGATCCCAAATAATCCCGTACTTAATCACTTCTGCCATTCCTGCTGCAAATTCTTTAGCGGGTAATGTTGTAAGACAATCAGTATCAATGAGCACGAGTTTAGGTTGATAAAAAGCACCAATCATGTTCTTACCTAAAACATGATTAACAGCCGTTTTACCACCAACGGAAGAATCAACTTGTGCTAACAAGCTTGTTGGAATTTGGATAAAATCGACACCACGCTGATAACAAGCCGCAGCAAATCCTGTCATGTCACCAATCACTCCCCCGCCTAACGCAATCAAAACCGTATCTCGGCCTAAATTTTGTTGTAAAAGGGAAGTAAAAATCGCGTCCATTTGAGCCAATGTCTTATATTGCTCACCATCCGGCAAAATAACCGGTTCAACAAGCGAAGAATGGGCTAACAAAGCTTGCACTTTCTCAAGGTACAATGGCGCGATTGTCGAATTAGTCACAATCAAGACTTTTTTGTTTTCGAGGTGGTGAGCAATACACTCACCATTACTCATCAAATTCCGGTCAATCACTATCGAATAACTACGCTTACCTAGCTCAACCTGAATTTGTTTTGTCATGATTTAAAAACCTAGCTGATCAATAATTTGATTTGCGACAACCTTTGCACTCTGTTCATCGGTTTTCACGATAACATCAGCAATTTCTTCGTAAAGTGGATTACGGATCGCAGCTAAATTTTCTAAAACTTCTCTTGGATCTTCTACTTGTAACAAGGGACGACGCTTATCACGCTGAGTACGCGCAACTTGCTTATCAATTGTCGTTTCCAAGTATACGACTATCCCGCGAGCAGACAGATTGTTTCTGATCTCCTTGCTTTGGATTGAGCCGCCTCCGGTCGCTAATACAATTCCTTGCTTTTCAGTTAAGTCAGCGACGACTTGTGTTTCACGAACACGAAAACCTTCTTCGCCTTCGACATCAAAAACCCACGCTATATCCGCACCTGTGCGGTTTTCAATCTCTTGATCTGAATCGTGGAACTCTAAGTGCAGCATCTGCGCTAGATGTCGACCAATGGTGCTTTTACCTGCGCCCATAGGTCCTACTAGAAAAATATTACGTTTTTCGGCCATTTCTTATACGTCTGAATCTTATATGAAGTTTGCCTACATCGATTTGAAAAATAAAATCGACCTTAAATGTTACCTTGCTCGCTTGAGACTTGACCACTGATTATCTCAGTTAAATAGCCTGAATGGCAAGTAGTGAAATTAAATTCTCTTGAAAATGTTCACCTATTTATCACCTATCACATTAAAATCAATATGTTATATAGAGTAAATTTATGCAACAAGAGTGTCTCTCAAACCAGCATAAATTGTAAAGAATGGCACTTTAAGAAAAATATCAGCCTTAAGTGCAATAAACACTAAGATCTCCCCTCCAAAGCGATAAAAGTCAACAGGTCAAATTATAGCCAACCACAAAAGTCTTTCAATAGAATAAAAGCTGTCACTACACAATTACTGTGAAATAATTTTGGGTGTCACAAAAATCAGTAATTCCCGTCTTTCATTGCTTTTTGAACTATTTCTAAAAAGAAACCCTAAATAAGGGATATCCCCTAAGATCGGCACTCGACTGGAACTATTAATCATGCTTTTTTGATAAATGCCCCCCAATACAATTGTCTCACCATGATCCACCAACACCTGAGTACCAATACGTTGAGTGTCTATTGTGAGCCCTCCTTCAGTATCAAAACTTGGCGTATCATTGGTTATCGCTAAATCTAGAATCACCTTATTATCTGGGGTTATTTGTGGTGTCACACTTAAGGATAATACGGCTTTTTTATAAGTCACTGACGTTGCACCACTGGATGTGGCTTCTTCGTATGGGATTTCAACACCTTGCTCTATATAAGCCGCTTTTTGATTAGATGTGGTAAGCCTAGGACTGGAAATAATTTCAGCTTTATCTTCTTGTTCTAAGGCAGTTAGCTCTAGATCTAAAATCGTCCCATCCGTTAGCTTAGCCACATGAAAAGCAATACTGGTTGGGTTTACTCCAATAGGGTTAGCCGGTAAATTCACATTTAACCGCTCAGCAATGGGCGGCACCTCGCCATTGGTAATTTGCTCTGCCCCCGCAATCGTTCCAGAGGTACCTGCATCGTCTTGTTCATCAGTGATCCCCCAACGGATCCCCAAATCTTCACTCACATTATCTCTGACTGTCACGACCCTCGACTCAATCAATACTTGCTTAATGGGAATATCTAACACTTCAACTAAACGATGAATGTTTTTTAAGCTTTCCTCAGTATCTTTAAGCAATAGCGTATTGGTTCTTTCATCGACCGCCACACTGCCTCTAGGTGACAATAAACTGGACGTATCCCCTTTCAATAAACTGGCAATATCAGTGGCTTTAGCATAGTTAATTTGAATATATTCAGAATAAAGCGTGGATAATTGAATAATATCTTGTTTATTTTTAAGCATTTGACTCTCGCGTAAAGCCATTTCTTCACTGGGGGCCACTAATAAAATATTGCCTTCGATGCGCTTGTCTAACCCTTTGGTCTGTAAAATTAAATCTAATGCTTGATCCCAAGGCACATCCTCTAGATGCAGCGTGATATCACCCTTAACGGTATCGGTCGTCACTAAATTAAATTGGTTGTAGTCCGCGATAATTTGTAGCACTTTATTGACCGCAATATTCTGAAAATTTAACGACAAAGTTCGCCCAGTGTATTTTTTTACCTGACTCCCCCCCCCTAAATTCACCGCTTCATCAACAATAATTTTTAATAGTCGACCTTCTTGTTGGGATCGATAGCGGTAATTGCCTGCCACATTAATGTTAAAGCGCGTCATCTTCGACTCTTTAAATGTCTCAACATTATTCACTGGCGTCGCAAAATCTTTTACGTCTAAGGTATAGACTAGATCTGTGTCAATATTAGTATTATATAATTGCAACTCAAGTTCCGAACCTAACTGACTAAGGTTAAAAGCAATATTGCTATTACTAAAATAAACATCAATCTCCCCGCCACCCGTATCGGTTCTTTTAAAATCAATTTTCTCTACTTTATTAATAAAATAAGATTGACTTGCCATGGCCATTTTATTATCACTAATAACCAATCGAAAACGATTACCTTCAATCATGGGCTCAAAGGCTTGTAGCTTATTCAAATCAATAATGACATCCAAACTCTCGCCATTATTAGCAGTCCTGACGGCATTGACCCCCATTTGATTAATCATCCATTGATTTTTTTCCAATAAGGAAACACTCTCGTTAAATCGCAAAATAATTCGCGCAGGATCGGCCTGTAATCGTGTTTCAGGCTCATTCACTAAAGGAGATTTAAAAATCAATTCTAATACAAATTGGTGCACTAACTGATTATGATATTTCACCTCCATCAAACGATTCACATCAGCAGCAAACGTACTAAGGCTAAATAAAAACAAAATAAAGCCATAAAAGAAACCTTTATTTTTCATCATGATTCTTTCCCTGAAAGTGGTTTTTCTTTAATCTTATTTTTCACCAAACTAACGGCTATCTTCATCCACTAATGTCAAATGACTGCTTCTATGAGTCCAACAGCCACTACCATCAGGAATAAGTTCTACAATCTCAATACTTTTCTTTGTAATAACCTTAATTTGTCCATGATATAACCCTAAGTAATCTCCAATGGATAACCTATGCACTTTTCCATCATAACTTTCTATCAAAGCCCAAATAGTCGGTTGTTTGGCAATATGAGGATCCGTGAGTGTGCCTCTCATTTTTAAATTATCTAAGGCATAAGTTTCGAGATGCGATTTTTGTCTGTTCAATTCAGGCTGTAAACAATCTTTTGTGATGTCTATCGCTTCTTCTGTTTGCTTACGAACAGGAAGCACATAAGGGCTTCGCTTTCCTTTGCCAGCGTAATCAAAGTGTTCAAACTTTGGGGTTGCCTTTAAAGGCGCAATGAGTGCAGTATGTTGCTGTTTAGTCTGCTGTACAAATTGCTCTAGATCTGTCTTATCGCTGCAAGCACTATTAAAAAACAAGGTCCATACACCGCACATCGTCAGTGATTTTACTTTCATCATTTTTTGGCCTTCTTCTTATCTTTTACATTCGCTCCCTCTTTAAAACGATAAGTTTTTGCTAATACCTCCATTTCAAGGGCTTCGAAGCCTCCTTTTTTCAATGTAAAATCATGCAAACTGACAATACGTGGTAATTTCGCCACTCCACTAACGAAATCCCCCAATTCGTGGTAATCCCCACTCACTGAGATTTTAATGGGAAATTCAATATAAAAGTCCTGCTGTAATTCGCCCCTCCATTCTAAGCTCTTAATGGTAAGCCCAGCATTTGTCGCCACAAAAGTGACATCATCAATCAAGCCAGGCATCTCATTTTCTGAGGGGAGCATCTTCAATAATTCAGCAAATTGTACTTCCATCAATGCCAGTTGTTCACGGTAATGCTCAAGATTAGCAGCCAATTGATATTTATTTTTAAATGACAACTTCAACTTATCTTCTTTTTTTTGCATGGCATCGAGTTGTTGAATGGCATTTGAAATCACCAAAAAATAACTGCCAATAAACACCCCCAAAGCCAAGAGTAACGCAAAAAAAACTTTCACGGCCTTAGGCCAACTTCCCATATTTTCAAAATCGACATCTTTGAACTGATCAAAATCAATTCTCATTGACGCTCCTTAGGGACACTCATCTTTTGAACATGTTTGGTGGCATTCACAACCGACACTTGTAAAATAAAACGCTGTAGCTGCCTAGATGCTTCATCATGAACGGTGATCAACTGCATATTAGGATCATGAAGCCATTGAGATGCTTTTACTTTTCGCATCATATTCGCCACATGATTATTAGACTCACTGCTCCCTTCAATTAATAGTGCCGATCCTGTTTTTTTAACACTGGACAAATACACTCCAGCAGGCACCACTTTTACAAGCTCATCCAACACTCGTGTGGGTAAATTCCTTGCTTGCTGCAGATTTAAAATAATATCGGTACGTCGTTCAATGTCTTTCTTTCGTTCACGAATGGATTGAATTTCTCCAATTTGTTCATCGAGAAATTGTATTTCAAATAACAAATAATCATTACGTCCTTTTTGCTCAGAAATAAGACCATTAACAACCAATAAAGACAGGTAACTCATGAGAACTGAAACTAAAAAAACCAATATAAGCACTCGAACATAGTCTTTTTTTCGCTGCTCCCTCGCTTCTTCACGCCAAGGTAATAAATTAATATTTGCCATAGGTTTCCTATATCAGCTTATACTCCAAAGCTAAACTCAATTCCGTTATTTAAAAAAGATCCACTCAATAACCTCAATCAACACACTGCATCCCATACAATGAGGGCATTAAATCAAATCGGCCACTTTCCATAGCTTCTTAGTGCTAAACCCAAAGCTAACATGTACATAGATTCAACCATCTGTCATTGCAACTGCTGTTTAATCACAGCCAAACCAAACAAACCTTCCATGCTGGCATCTCTACAAAGTACAATGTGACGTTAAATCGGCCACTTTCCATAGCTTCTTAGCGCTAAACCCAAAGCTAACATGTACATAGATTCAACCATCTGTTGTTCCAGTTACTTTTTAATCACAGCCAAACCAAACAAACCTTCCATGCTGGCATCTCTACAAAGTAAAATGTGACGTTAAATCGGCCACTTTCCATAGCTTCTTAGCGCTAAACCCAAAGCTAACATGTACATAGATTCAGCCATCTGTTGTTCCAGTTACTTTTTAATCACAGCCAAACCAAACAAACCTTCCATGCTGGCATCTCTACAAAGTACAATGTGACGTTAAATCGGCCACTTTCCATAACTTTCGAGCGCTAGACCCAAAGCTAACATGTACATAGATTCAGCCATCTGTTGTTCCAGTTACTTTTTAATCACAGCCAAACCAAACAAACCTTCCATGCTGGCATCTCTACAAAGTACAATGTGACGTTAAATCGGCCACTTTCCATAACTTTCGAGCGCTAGACCCAAAGCTAACATGTACATAGATTCAGCCATCTGTTGTTCCAGTTACTTTTTAATCACAGCCAAACCAAACAAACCTTCCATGCTGGCATCTCTACAAAGTAAAATGTGACCTTAAATCGGCCACTTTCCATAGCTTCTTATTGCTAAACCCAAAGCTAACATGTACATAGATTCAACCATCTGTCATTGCAACTGCTGTTTAATCACAGCCAAACCAAACAAACCTTCCATGCTGGCATCTCTACAAAGTAAAATGTGACGTTAAATCGGCCACTTTCCATAGCTTCTTAGTGCTAAACCCAAAGCTAACATGTACTTGGGCATCTGTAAGTGCAGTTGCTTTTTCATCACAGGTGATGCAACCAAGTTCCCCAGAAAAGGATCCGCTATCAATGTTTCAATATTCAAATCACTTTTAATTCTGTCAACCAAACCTTCAATACGGGCGCCACCACCACAAAGCACAATATAGTCAATACCTTCTCTCGTACTCACCGTATAATAAAGTTGTAAAATATGTTTGATTTTTTGCAGTAATTGCATTTGAAAAGGCCCTAACACTTCCTCCCGATAAGATTCAGGAAGCTCTCCCACTATTTTTGCTTTTTCGGCCTTATCAAAGGGCAATGCGTATGCTGACACAATCGCTTGGGTGTAAGCTTCTCCTCCCGTATCTTGGCTTCGAACAAAAACAGTTTCTCCAGATTCTACTATCGCAAGCGTTAGCATATTGGCACCCACATCAATCATAGCGGTGACATTTTGCTCTTCTTCATTAGGCAACTGGTGCTTAATAAACTCATAGGTGCGCCCCAAGGCATACCCCTCAATGTCCACAACCTTCACTTCTAAATTAACATCATCTAACGCATCCACTCGACTATCGATAGTATCAGTGCGACAAGCACTTAATAGCACATCGACATTGCCTTCTTCGATTTCTTCATTATCTAATAATTCAAAATCAATACTGATCTCATTTAATGGGTAAGGAATAAGACTTTCTGCTTCAAGCTCAATTTGGGCTTCCATTTCAGCTTCGGTAAGAGAAGCATCCATTTCAATCACTTTATTAATCACCGCAGATCCCGATATCGCCACAGCCGCAAACTTGATGCTTTTAGGTAAGGTTCGTTTGATTAAACTCAACACTTCAACAAGCGTCTTTAAATCTTTGACTTCTCTGTCAACCACAACCCCTTTGTTCAAAGGAATCGAAGCATGACGAATAATATGATAGTCCTGCTCTTTCTTGCTTAATAAAATGGCTTTGACTTCATGGGAGCCAATATCAATGCCCACCATCAAAGGGGCAGAATGAAGCCAAGACTGAAATTTTGACCAAACGACTTTTGAAAACCATTTATGTGAAAGCCACTGTTGCAATAACATAGTCTCTATCACTCTTATTCAAAATAAGTATTTGGGCTGATTAACATAGGACGACATAAACGGAGCAATCAGGTCGAAAGACAACTGAGCAAGCGATGAAGCATTTAAACAATAAAACGGTAAAACAAATACCTTTCAATGACTCTATTTGTACAAAAAATTGCCTCTCTTTACAATTGCTATTTTCAAATCACATCGCCCCCCATGGTAAATTAAATCTAATATGGAAAAATTACATCCTTTTTATACCAACAAAACGCAACATAAAAAGAATAAAAAGTCACACAATAATTTGTTTTTTAAACACTATATTCCCCCGTTATTTGTAATAACATTCACCTGCTATTCCATTTATTTAAAATGCTATTCTAGAAAATAGATTAACCTCAGCTTAACCTATACTGTGGCGAAACTGGCATCTTCAACTACCTTAGGTATATACTACTGGGCCTATTTATCCTTGGTGGAATTATTTGGTGAAGTGGTTTAAACGTCTTACAATTGCTTTTTTTAGCTTAACTCTATTGGGCATTTTAGCGATAACCGCAGCCTATTATTATGTGCTGCCGGATCTTCCTGATGTCAACACACTGAAAACCGTTAAGCTTCAAACCCCTCTTAGAATTTACACCAGCGATGGTAAACTCATTTCTCAGTTTGGTGAGAAAAGACGTATTCCTCTGGAATTAAAAGATATTCCAAAACCATTATTACAAGCTTTTATCGCCACTGAAGACAGTCGTTTCTACGAACACCAAGGCATTGACCCTATTGGCCTTTTCAGAGCTGCTTTGGTGATGATCACCACAGGTAAAAAGAAACAAGGTGCCAGTACTATCACAATGCAAGTGGCGCGAAATTTCTTTTTAACCCGTGATAAAACCATCATTCGAAAAATTAAAGAAATTTTTATCTCCATTCATATCGAACAACTGCTCACTAAAGATGAAATTTTAGCCTTGTACGTTAATCGTATTTATCTGGGCCAAAGGGCTTACGGTGTCGGTGCGGCAGCTCAGGTTTATTACGGTAAAGATGTGGCTGACTTAACCTTACCTGAAATGGCAATGATAGCAGGTTTGCCCAAAGCACCTTCAACAATGAATCCCATCACTTCTCGCACCCGTGCTCTGAGTCGCCGTAACGTCGTACTCATGCGTATGCATGATGTCGGTTACATCACAGATCAAGAATATACAAACGCGATAAAGCAACCATTAACGGCCAGTTATCACGGTGCTGAGATTGATTTTTATGCTCCTTATGTCGCAGAAATGGCGAGGGATTATTTAGTCGCTAAGTTAGGAGAAGAAGAAGCTTATACCGGTGGTTATGATATTTATACCACTGTCGACTCCAAGTTACAGCGTGATGCACAACAAGCATTAAGAAACAATGTATACGCTTACGATGAAAGACATGGGTATCGAGGGCGCACTAAAGTTTTATGGACTGATACACCACCGAGTATCGATGAAATCACCGCAAAATTGAAAAAAACCACTGCTTTTCAAGGTTTGCAACCTGCAGCTGTCATGGCTGTCGATGATAAAAGCGCCACTGTTCTTACAGCAAAGGGAGAAAGCATTACACTGCCTTGGGACGGGATCAAGTGGGCAAGGCGCTTCATCACTAATAAGAAACAAGGCCCTGCTCCCAAAACAGCTACCGATGTATTAACCATAGGCGAGCAAGTTTGGATTCGAAACAATGGCCAAATTTGGCAACTCTCTCAGGTGCCACTAGTCTCCAGTGCTATTGTCTCTATTGACCCGCATGATGGCGCCATTAAGGCCTTAGTGGGTGGCTTTAGCTTCTTTATGAGTCAGTATAATCGCGCCACCCAAGCCAAACGCCAGTTAGGTTCCAATATCAAACCTTTCATCTACTCTGCCGCGTTAGAAAAAGGATATACTCTAGCCACATTAATCAATAATGCTCCGATTAATCAACCGGATATTCGCCAAGGTATTGCATGGCGTCCTAAAAACTCACCGGATGTTTATGGCGGTCCAACGCGATTACGCTTAGGGCTTGCTCAATCCATTAACGTGATGGCAGTCCGAACCATGCGTTATACCGGACTCAATGCCGCTATAAAAGAGTTAACAAAGTTCGGTTTTGATCCTGCCGACTTACCTCACAATGAATCTTTAGCCTTAGGCTCTGCATCAGTAACACCATTGCAAGTGGTTACCGCCTTTTCAGCCTTTGCTAACGGTGGCTACTTAGTCACGCCTTATTATATAGAACGAATAGAAACAGCAACAGGTGATATTATAGAGCAAGCTAATCCTACCCTTGCCTGTACACCCAGTAGCGATGATGCACAAAACGCACCATCTTCAAGCAATACTGGCGATCTAGTGGATTCAAACTTAAGCATTGATACGGTCAATACGGTCAATACGGTCAAGCAGACGGCGGGGCCAATCGATCAATGTGGCAACTACAATGCCCGTTTTGCTCCACAGATTATTTCTCATCAAACCGCATTTTTAATTTCAGATGCGCTTAAAAGTGTTATTTGGGGCGGCGGAAATTGGAGCAAAGGCACAGGCTGGAATGGTACTGCTTGGCGCGCTTCTCGTGATGTAAAACGCCATGATATTTCTGGTAAAACAGGAACAACCAATGAATCCCGTGATACTTGGTTCAGTGGCTTTAACCCCAATTTAGCGACAACGGTTTGGGTGGGATTTGATGATCACAGCCAAGAGCTCGGCCGCACCAGTTGGAATAATAATGGCCCTAAAACGCAAATATTCCAAGCCGAATCAGGCGCTAAAACCGCAGGCCCTGCATGGAATGCATTTATGAAAGATGCCCTAGCTGGCACCCCCGAAATTCCCTCATCACCGCCGCCAGGGATTGTTTCGGTGCGCATTGATTTAGCCACAGGAAAACTAAGTCATAAAACGGATTATACCAGTCGGTTTGAATATTTTGTGGCGGGCACTGAACCCACGGAATATGCCACACAATCCAATGATGAAGGCAGCATTTTTATCGATAATTCAACCGATGATCTCTTTCAGTAACTAATCTAATATCATTTAAAATGCCGCCTATTCCTAAGGCGGCATTTTTCTATCTCCCCTTTATCATCGAACAAACTGACTCATTTAGACGAATGTCTATGTTAAATAAATAAGGCCTGAAATGATTTTTTATTCATGTCAACTCTCACTCTATAGAGCATACAAAAACGCACATTTAGCTTTTAACTAAACAAAATACCAACATAAATATGAATAAAATACTCAGGCAAAACAGAATCACACCAAAGGCAAAGTCATCTTTAAAAAGTCAATAATTCATTAAAAAATAATGAGTAATTAGCCAATAACATCAGTCAGTCAATTCATTTTCCCCTCAAGCCTTGTTGATTAAAGCACTAAGACAGGAACACCCTATGGAATGTAATCGATAAAGAGTAATAACTCACACAATAAAAACAAATAAACAACAAGTAAAAAACAAAATATGTGTAAATAACCATTTGATATTAGTTAAAAAATAATAATATTACTGCCATGCATTCTTAATCTAGATAATAACGGATTCAGACACTTTCTCTATTTGATGAGCACAACATGAACAGCCGTTACTTATCATGCATGCAGCGTGATATTCGCTTTAACTGCCAAATTGGCAATACATACAGTAAAAATGGAATTTTATCAAAATGAATACCACAGATCTTACACTAGAAGGTCATAGCCAGCCTATTGCATCTGCTCCCCATGAAGTGGCCAACATGACCATAAGCCAATGGAAACAAGCCACTCGTTTTGACAGTGTCGATATTGGCTGGATTGTCATGAGTATCGGCATGGCAATTGGCGCAGGTATTGTGTTTTTACCCGTGCAAGTGGGCGTCATTGGCTTATGGGTTTTCTTATTCTCCGCCATTATTGGCTATCCAGGCATGTACTTATTTCAAAAGTTATTCATTAACACCTTAGCAGAATCAAAAGAATGTACCGATTACCCTGGGGTTATCAGCGGCTATTTAGGTAAAAACTGGGGAGTCGCTTTAGGCGTACTCTACTTCATCATGTTGGTCATTTGGATGCTAGTCTATTCCCTGACAGTCACCAACGACAGCGCCTCCTATTTACACTCTTTTGGCGTGACTCAAGGCTACCTTAATGAAAATGTTTTTTATGGTTTAGCCTTAATCTGCGCTTTAGCTTTTATTGGATCCATAGGAGAGCGGTTTTTATTTAAACTGTCTGGCTTTATGGCAGTGACCGTACTGGCCTTAGTGGCCGTGATGGGCTTCTTATTAATATCACGCTGGGATCTCGCCAATGTTCCCGCAATGGGCACTTGGTCTGAAATGGCAAAACAAGCCATTATCACCCTACCTTTTACCTTAACCTCTATCTTATTTATTCAATCATTAAGCCCCATGGTGATCTCTTATCGAGCTCATGAAAAATCCATAGAAGTGGCACGCTTTAAAGCCTTTCGTGCCATGAAAGTTGCCTTTACTATACTTTTTGTGTGTGTCTTTTTCTTTGCCGTCTCTTTTACCTTAGCCATTAGTCCTGAGCAGGCACGAGAAGCCCAAAGCCAGAATATTTCCGCCTTAGCGATTATTGCTCACTACTATCCTGGCAGCTGGGCCACCATAACCGGTGTGGTGATCAATCTTTTTGCCGTTGTCACCTCATTTTTTGGTGTGTTTCTCGCCTTTCAAGAAGCCTGCCGAGGACTGGCTATGAACTTACTGCTTCGCCATTATCAAGCTGAGCAAATCAATACGAAAAAAGTCAACCGCGCTATTACCGTATTTATTATTCTGTTTGCTTGGGCGGTGATCAGCACCAATGCGCCAATTTTATCATTCACATCCATTTCTAGTCCCATTTTCGGCTTAGTCGGTTGTCTCATTCCAGCCTATCTAGTCTATAAAATGCCAGCGCTGGCAAAATACAAGGGGCCCGCCACTTGGTTTATTATCATGATAGGTATACTCCTATGCATTTCCCCCTTGTTAGCTTTTTTGTAATCGCTGTTTGTCAGTAAGCAACAAGAATAATTCAAGCAAAAAGGACGCATATTAGCGTCCTTTTTGCTCACCAATACAGGATAAGAACAAGTTACAAACGACTCACATCCACTTTCAGAGTATCTAAATGCGCACTGATAACCGAAGGTCCATTGCTATCGGATCGCCCACCTAAATGTTTTGCAAAAAATTGCTCCATGGCCACCACATAAGCCAGTTTATTTTGGCGCTTTAAAAAACCATGGCCTTCATCTTTCGCTAAAATATATTCCACCGGCAATGACTGCTTAAACATCACCTTAGCAATATTGTCAGACTCTTGCTGGGTCACTCGCGGATCGTTTGCTCCTTGTACTAACAATAAGGGCGTTTTAATTTTATCCACAAACTCAATGGGAGAGCGAGCCAACATATCTTTTCTATCCGCTGCGATCAGTGGATCCCCTACCGCATTATAAAAACGAGCCAGATAAGGACGAAAACGCTCAGGAAAGGATTCAAGTAAGGTAATTAAACTAGACGGCCCCACATAAGACACCGCCGCACGATACACGTCAGGCGTAAAAGTGATCCCCGCTAACGCCGCATAACCACCATATGACGCCCCCATAATGCCCACACGTTGCTTATCCGCTATGCCTTCATCAATTAAAAATTGTACACCGTCGGTCAGATCATTTTGCATTCCACCCGTGCCCCAACTCTTATTGCCCAGATTTAAGAAATGCTTACCAAAACCTGTGGACGCACGAAAGTTAGGTTGCAGCACCGCATAGCCTCGATTAGCAAGCAGCTGTGCAACCGGGTGAAAATAGCCTGACGATAAGCGCCAGTAATCCCGTGCCCAAGGGCCACCATGGGGTAAAACAATGGTAGGTAAGTTCTGCGTTTTCCCTTTGGGTAAGGTCAAATAAGCTTGAATAGTCACGCCATCACGAGCTTGATAAGTAATAGATTGTCGATGAGAAAGCAGCTCCGGGGCGATGGCAGACTTGGTGGCTAATAACACACTCACAGTTTCAGTGTTGGCGTTATAGCGGTATTCACTGCCCATATCCACATCACTGCCCACATTCAATTGCCAAAGGCCGGTGGTGTCATCCAAAGAATGAATGCTTATTTCAACATCTTCCTTAAAATGCCCATTAATTTTTGCCCAATGATGAGCAAATTGCTCAGTTAATGGGTAAGTGCGCAAACGCCCTCCATAATAAGACACAGCCACAGGCACGCCATTTTCATTAAATGTCACATCATAAACATCCGACCCATTTAAAGGATCTTGATGTAGTGTGGTCAACTTACCCGTTTTAAGCGCAACACGAATAAGCTGCATCTTATCTCGACCATCAATGTTAGCACCGATATACGCCAGCCTTTGCTTTTCATCCAGGCCATATAACTCAAGCTGCTCACCAAATTGAGTGGTCAATAATGCCTTCCAAGCATTTTTTGATTGAATATACAGTGTTGACGTATTATTTGGATTATTGCCCACCCCCACAAGAGGTAACCCCTGACTGCTCACTTTTACCTCAATTAATCCATGCTTATTGATGAAAACAGGACTGATGTTCGTCGTATTCACATTCAAATGATACAGATCAGAGCGCTCAGCATTATCCTGATTGGCCATCACCACTAAGGTATCGGGTTTATCTTTCACTTGCCCGATATACTCGTAGGATACTTGATCATTATCCGTTAATGCCTTAATGCTAATGCTGGATAAGCTTGCTTGTCGTTGCGACTTGTCTTCATCAAAGGTTAATTGATACAGCTGAGTATTCTCATTACCCTCAGTATCTTTGACAAAAAACAGCGTATTTTCTTGTGTTGACCAATAAAATGCCTTGATGGGATCGTTTGATTGAGTCACTGGAACAGCCGTTTCCTGACCCTCACCCGCCGCCATTAAATAAATATTTCTGCTTCCCTGATACTCTTTAAAAAAAGCCAACCATTTTCCATTCTTTGAACCTTTTAGCCCACTCACAGCTTGCTCATTAAAAAAATGCTCTACGGGAATAAGTGCCGCTTCTGGCTGCACACTTGTCTTATCGACAGTCACCTTATCCATTGCACTATTTCTTGCATAATCTTGTGCACATCCCGTCAGCCATAAACTGAGCAAACTGAGCCCCATCCATAAGCTTAACCACCCTTTTTTTATTCTTAGCATTACATTCACTCCTATTGTTGTATACCTGTGATACTTGACTCAACCACATTGAACAAGATTCACTCAGCAAATCCTAATACAGAAAATAATTATTGTAAAACGATAATTAATTATATTTTTACAGTAATGGAAATCATGATATATTGACTAAACCATCACAAGAGCATATTGAAATATGAAAACCAATACTGTGCATAAACACAATAAAAACATGAAAAAGCTGATGAAAATCAGTGGAGTATTTCGAGTCTTAATCATATTGGCAGCAGTGGGGGTAGTTGTTTTTTTAGGCTATCGCTATATTGACAGTGATGCATTGCGCTTCGGCGGTAGCCCGCTATTTCATGCGCTCTGGTTCCATGACAATGCCAATCGTGGCCTATTATTTGCCATACAATTGCCCCTCTTTTTGGCTCTGGTATTAGGCGCATTCTGGCTGCAAAGATTACTGGGCTATTTTCAACAAGGACACTTCTTCAGTAATCAAACCATGAATTGTTATTTGTGGTTAATTTGGATAAAAATAGTGAGTTTCGGCTATAAATTTATTCAACCATTAATCATCCACCATTATTATTCTGTGCTTGAGCAACAAACCCCATTACACTTAACAGGCCACTTTCCTCTTCAATTAGAAATTAGCTTTGATAGCATCACCACGCTTTTGCTTTTACTCGTGATAGCTTATTTATTAAAAGCTGCCAAAGACATCGAAGCCGAAAACAAGACATTTATTTAACGACCAATCAGGTTTATCACGCACCATGGAAATCATTGTTAATTTAGACGTCATGATGGCAATTAGAAAAGTCAGCTCTAAAGAGTTGGCCAAAGCCATTGGGATCACCGAGGCCAACTTGTCTTTACTCAAACGCGGCAAAGTCAAAGGGGTACGATTCGAAACCTTAGCCAATATTTGCCAATACTTAAACTGCCAACCCGGCGATATTCTCGAATTTAAAGGCAATGGCATAGAAAAATAGCCCAAACGACACTCACACATTCAACTCAAACAAAAAAGGACGCATCAAAGCGTCCTTTTTGGTATTCACAGTCAATTGTGATGTCTGAAGAGGTATAGTTAAGTTGACACGTTCGAGACTTATCGATGCAAACCTCAAAAAATGAGTGTTAAACAAACACAAATTCATTATTCATTAAGCTTTCAATTAGCCCTTGTTAGCCTAAATCCATCGTTCAGAAATAAATGCCTATTTTCGGCGTTGGTATAAAGCGAATGCAGATAAGCAATGAGTATTCTACCAGTGATAAGGAGCCTTATCACTGGTAGAGAAACATAAGAAAAATTAGATTAGAAATGCCAATTAATATATTTTATTAGTGAGCTATAAAGGCGCTATCACAATATAAGGCTTTAATCTTATTGATTATCCAAATATAGTTCCACATACAATAGCTACAACTATAATTGTTAAACTTATATATTGTATTCTATCTATTTTTTCCTTAAAAATGTATGCACCTGCTAAAGCTGTTAATGGGAAAGCTAAGTTTCTTATCATTGTAACAATAGCGGCTTTTTCTCCAGCAAGAGCTATTGCATAAGTATAAGAGGCAATACCCCATGACAACCCTAAAAGGGTCATTAGTAAAATTACTTTAACAGTAAAAACTTTTCCTGTTGGTTTAAGGCTGATGTTTTTTAATTTCCCCGCAATAAATAGAGAAACTAAAACTGCTGGGAAAACCGAAATTTTATCCCATACAAAAAAGTCAGTAGGGCTTAAATAAGTAGTCAATAAATACCTATCAAAAATTACTGTAGATGAAAACAGTAAAGTCGGAAGCGCGACATATGAAGCTATATCTTTTATGCTGTATGAGTTCTTTCTAACAGGAATTAAGATTGCAATTGATACTGATAGAATAGCAACCCATTGAACAGTATTTAATAACTCTGATAAGAATACTAACGAAAATATACTTATCATAACTGGTTGTGAAGCAGCCATTAATGCGCCATTAAATGCACCAAGTTTTTCAACAGCCTTAAACCTAAGGTAGAAACCTAAACCATATATAACATTTTTAACGCATAGCAAAAGAAATACATTTATCTCTATTTTTATACTGTTAATTAAAACAATAAATATAGAAATTATAAATATTGGTAATATGCTATACACAACACATGTTTGTGAGTTATATATGTTTTTTTTTGTTGCCCCTGCAACTAGTAATGAGTTTACAACATTACCAAGTGCAGAAATAAAAGCAATTAAAATAAAATAGTCTATTGTTGTCATTTTAGTTATTGTTTCACATTAAACAGCTTATTGATTTTCTAGAATTAGAAGTATTATTTAAGTTTGATTCATGGACACATAGGCTGTTAAATATTACTATATTTCCTTTTTTTAATGGGATTGATTTAGAAGAGTATTCACTTCTAATATATTTCAATTGTTTTTCATTAAGTATCCCTCTATGGCATTCTTTATTAATTAATCCATTATTATGAGATTTAGGGTACATTACCATACAGCCGCTATCAATAGGGGCGGGATCTATTGCTATATAAATACTTAATGTAGGTTTATAGTTAGGTTCATTCCATCGATCTTGATGGGCAGGAAGAGCTGTTCCACCATGGGGTGATTTGTTCATCATCATTGAACGCATAGTTTCAAAAGGGGAAGTAATACCAGCTTTAGTTCTAACTTCATTAAAAAGACGTGATTTAAAGAAGTTTTTAAACTTATTATTGTTTTCTAAATTTTCTATTTTTCTATATTCTAAAGTTGGCCCCTTCCAACCTATTGATTGTTTACCAGCTCCATTATAGTTACCAGTTTTACTATCAAGTTGCATAATCAATGATTCTGAGTTCTTACCATACATCATGATCTCATAGAGCTCATTGTTTATTTCGTTTATGGTTTTTTCATCTACTGTTTTGTTTAAAACAACATAACCTTCAGTTAAATAATGTTTCCACTCTGATCCTGAAATAAACACATCTTCATAGTCATTAAGTTCCCACTTTGACTTCAAAGATGATTTTTCACTATTTATATCTAACTCCCATTTTGATTTTAAAATACGATCTTTATTTTTAAGGTTTGATGATATTGATAACTTTTCCATTTAAAAATCCATTTATCCATTTTTAAGGCCGTGAATTTTAATAATCTATATATTATTTAATATTATACATAGGTATAATAGAATTTTTATTTGAAATTAATATTCATATGATTTATAAGTAAATTATTTATTAGTAATTACTGAATTGGGTCGTTATTTATTCTATTTGACTATTTAAAAATCTTTTTTGTGTTGTAAAAAGTCATTTTTAACCTCAATTGTTTTTTATAGGTAAAATACTTTAATAATCATTTGTTGTAATCGTTAACATAGAAATATATTTATATTGAGTAATAAAGAGGAAGAATTGTTTATTTCAATTGAAAAAAAACAATTTTCCTCAAAAAAACCGTCTATTTTACATAATAGGGAAAGTGTGAAACGCGGCTTTAGCACTCAGTTGATATTTACCTGCTAAGCTTCAAAAAATTACCTTTTCTCATCGAAAAGCCGTCGAAATGCCTCTGCTAATACTTGGTCAAAAGCACCACTTTGGTGCTTGGACTGATTAGAGGCCTTAATGTGGCTTAATAATAGTTTTTCCACACTTCTTGTTGGATGAATGAGGTTAAATCAATGGGCGGCCGTATTTACGATCCGAGCCTTATTCTAACTTTGGGCCGTTTCCTGCAAGCCTATCCCTTCTTGTTAAACCAGAGTCAAGCCCCAAAGAACCTGCAAAATTACAATCGCTATTCGTATGTATTGAATAATCCGCTGACGTATACGGATCCCAGTGGGTACTTTTTTAAGGCGTTAACCAAAATCGCAGGCTTTGGGCTCGCAGGTGTTGAAGGCGCGTATCTTTCTCATAAATCCCATGAACTCATCGCCAACAGCCAAACGCTAACCTCGATAACTGTTGCCGCCGTTGGTGTTGTCACCACAGCATTTTGTGGCCCTTGTAGTATCGGGTTTACTGCATTAGCGTCAGCCAACTTAACCTACTATCGCACTGGGAGTATGCGAGCAGCCTTGACATCAGGTGCTATCACAGGAGCGATGTCGGCAGTATTTTATGGTATAGGTGAAGCTTTTTCTATTCAAAACTGCGCTAATTGCTATGTAAGAGAGGGCGGAAAATACGTATTAGAAAACGGTAAGCCTATTCTTACGGTGGGAGCTCGAGCAGCAAAAACCATCACTCATGGCTTTGCAGCTGGTGTCATGGCAGCAGCTCGAGGCGGTAATTTTGGCAGCGCCTTTCTCGCTGCAGGTGTGAGCCAAGCTTTTGCACCACCCTTTATATCAGTATGCAACGATTGATAAACGAGCTGAAGACTCTTGATGGCATGGGTGAGCAAGGTGTTAGCTTTGATTTTGGTCGCACGGCCGCGTCAGCCGTGCTCGGCGGTACGGCTTCCCCTATTATATAACAAAGAGCAGTGGCGGAACGCTTTATAAACAAAGAAGGCCAACTGGGACGAATTCGCTTAGTAAAAAGAGCGCGGCCTTTGCGAGGATCTTTAATGATCAGATGCATTACCAAACTTTAAAAAGCAGGATCCTAACTGCAGGCAAAAGTGCACTATCTTTTCTTCAAAATAAATCATCAGATTTGTACAATTATGCTCTGGATAAATTAGCAACTGAAATTAATTCAATTACCTCATCACTAATAAATAACTCAAATGTTAAATTTGATGCCGCATTAATCGGTGGTGCACTTGGAGGTGGAATATCTTCAGCGGTAACATTAGCATTGTCAACATCATTTGAAATTGGAGTCTTCTATACACTTTCAGCTGGCGGTTATGCTGGTTATGCTGGTTATGGCGGAGGTATGAATTATTCTATTGGTACATGGTAAGGAAATTTGAATGCTTTAAGCGGATTCAGTGGCAGTTTTGGTGGACATGAGCCTTGTTGATCAAATAGCTGCTTGAGATACAGCTATAGCAAGGTTTTCCGAGTTTTATTTCGTTGCCTGTCGAAC
>NZ_CANLZC010000039.1 GCF_947495455.1 uncultured Shewanella sp.
AGCCCTAACATTGACGCAGCGGTCATTTGGGTTAATTTTTTATTACAAACTTCCTTAATCACACCAATGCGGTGCAGTTCGTTTTCACTCATCGTAATTAACATGACACCAATCTAATACACCGGATTATTTGCTCCCAGCATACCAAAATGTGACATCTCTAAATTGGGGAAATGTGACATTACTATATTGGATCTACATGTGTGTCCGGTGCGACTCAACTTGAAAATTATTTAAAAATAATGCAATCCGTTGGATTTAAAAATTGCAAAGTGATGGGGTTTAAGACTTATACCAGAGAAGAGTTACTATCTGTGCTTGATTTAGAAACGACAGCAATAAAAAAAGGTGTAGGCCACTTTATGTTTAATCGCATGTTGAATGCTGTTTCAGGCAATATTCATAGTGTACATCTTTATGCTGAGAAATAGTTTTTATTTCCTATGAAGATTAAATGTGGAATAACGGTATGAAATTATTTTATTTATTAATAGTGCTGATTTTTATTACGGCTTGTCAGCCTAATGATGAGAGTGTTAGAGAAAAGATTACTATTACAGGTTCAAGTACAGTTGCTCCTTTGATTAGCCTAATGGCAGAAGTTTATGAGAAGCAGTATCCCAATGTCTATATTGATGTACAAACTGGAGGATCTTCTCGTGGTATTGCAGATGCCCGTTCGGGTATGGCTGATATTGGTATGGTATCAAGACAATTAAAGTTAAGTGAAGTGGACTTATCTTCTTATGTTATTGCGCTAGATGGTATTGCTATGATTGTTCATCGGGATAATCCTATCGTATCTTTGAATAGTCAACAAATTCAAGGGATTTATACTGATCAAGTGAACAATTGGGCTGCATTAGGAGGGGATGATCGAGGGATCACTGTTATTCATAAAGCTGCGGGTCGTTCAACTCAAGAGTTGTTTTTGAATTACTTTCAATTGAATGAAAGTGATGTGAAAGCAGATATTATTATTGGGGATAATCAACATGCCATTTTATCGGTAATGCAGTCACCAGAATCAATAGCTTATGTATCTATCGGCGCAGCTCAATTTGAAATTAATCATGGTGCACCCATTAAGTTATTGCCAATGAATGGTATAGAAGCGTCGATTCGCATGTTAAAAAGCCATACATTTCCCATTATGAGGGAGCTTAATTTAGTCACTTTAGGAGAGCCATCTCTCGCCGTTAAGCAATTTATTCAATTTTCGCAATCGTCAGTGGTGTTGCCGATTGTTAATGACCAATTTTTTGTTGTTGCACAATGAATAGGCTGTGGATGTTGACATCGATGTTACGATTTACTGCTTGGGTATCGGGCGGTATTCTGATTTTCATTGTGATTTTTTTAGCATGGGAAAGTGCAAAATTATTTGCCATTGTTTCTCCTTTACAGTTATTGACCAGTGAGGCTTGGAACCCGACAAGTCAGCATTTTAATTTAGTGCCCATGTTAGTGGGAAGTCTTTATACAGCATTAGGTGCCATATTGCTTGCCATACCTTTTGGTTTAGCCTTGGCTATTTTTGTCCGCTTTTATGCGCCTAAATGGATTGCTCATTTTTTCCGTGTGATAACGGAGTTATTAACTGGGGTACCTTCTGTTGTTTTTGGACTTTGGGGCTTATTGGTTATCGTGCCCTATATTAATCAAATTGCGCCACCTGGTGCCAGTTTATTAGCGGGAACGTTAGTATTGGCATTAATGATTTTACCTCTAGTTGCTATTACGGCTGATAGTGCTTTAGAAGCTGTGCCAAAGGATTATTATATTGCTGCTTATGCCATGGGGTTACCGCGCTACAGTATTATTTCTAGTATTATTTTACCTTCTGCTTCACCTGGTATTTTTTCGGGCATGATATTGCAACTGGGTCGTGCTTTAGGAGAAACCATGGCTGTATTGATGGTTTGTGGAAATGTTGTTCAAATTCCGCACTCAATTTTTGATCCTGTTAGAACGTTAACAGCAAATATCGCTTTAGAGATGTCTTATGCAATGGATATTCATCGTTCGGCATTATTTGTGAGTGGTTTTATTTTGTTATTAATGACGAGTTTCTTAGTTTTTATTGTGAGTCGATATAAGCATGAATATACACAGTAGAGTATACATTTTTGAGTGGTTTTGGCGCCTCACTATTTGGTTAATGGCAGGTTTATGTTTATTGCTCCCCTTAATGCTTGTGCTGGATGTACTCTATCGTGGGTTACCTTCTTTAACCTTTAATTTCTTATTGGATAATCCAATGAATGCTGGAACAAAAGGTGGGATCTACGCCATCATAGTCTCTACTTTTTGGGTACTTTTTGTGTGCTTCTTAGTCGTGATCCCTGTGGGCATTGGCAGTGCGTTATATTTGAGCGAGTGCCTAAAGGTGGGCAGTAAAAAAGGTCAGGTTATTCGGCTGAGTTTACGTATTTTATCGTCCGTGCCTTCTATTGTGTTTGGCTTATTTGGATATGCCATGTTCGCTATTTATTTTAAGATGGGGTTTTCTATTTTATCGGGAGGATTAAGTTTAGCGTGTATGGTGCTGCCGTTATTTATTCTCATTTCAGAGCAAGCTTTTCAAGCGGTACCCAGTGAATACAAGAAGTCTTCAGAGGCATTGAATATATCTCTGGGTGCTTATATCGCAAAGATATTATTACCTATGAGCAGTCCCGGTGTGATCAGTGCCTTGATTATCAGTGTGGGAAGGGCACTGGCGGAAACAGCGGTATTGATTTACACCGCAGGTTATGTGACTAGAGAGCCGAGTACCTTGTATGACTCTGGGCGTGTGTTGTCTGTTCATATTTATGATCTATCGATGAATGTGATTGGTGGCCAACAAAATGCGGCAACGACGGCAGCTTTCTTACTTATTTTGTTAATTTTGCTAAATATTTTAGCAAGACGGATCAGTCATAGATTAACTCGGCATTCAAGGTGAGGAGAGAAAAATGCATTTTTTGAGTCGATTGATGAAAAAGAGTGAAGCTTTGACTGAACAAACTGCAGCCAGTCTTGAAATCAATCAGTTATCTATTAAGTATTGTCATAAACAAGCGATTAATAATGCTTCGTTAATCGCAAAACCTGGAAAGATAACTGCGCTTATTGGCCCGTCAGGCTGCGGTAAAAGCAGTTTGTTAAGTACTATTAATCGTATTCATAAGTTAGTGCCTGAATGTTGCGTAGAAGGAGAGATTAAACTTGACGGTGTCAATATTGATACCATACCAGATAGTATACTCAGGCAACGTGTTGGTATGGTTTTTCAACAGCCCAATCCATTTCCTCTTTCAATTGAGGATAATATTCAGTTCCCTTTACGTCAGTACGGCATTACGAATAAAGCTATTTTGAAACAAAAAGTCGAGAAAGTACTGCGAGAGGTAAATTTGTGGAGCGAAGTGAGGCAGGATTTAAAGAAGGGAGCTTTTATGCTCTCTGGTGGGCAACAGCAAAGACTGTGTATTGCACGTTCATTGGCGTTAGCGCCGAGTATCTTACTACTTGATGAACCTTGCAGCGCACTTGATCCACTGTCTACTGCCAGTATTGAAGGTTTATTATTAAAGTTAAAAGATAAAGTGACCATTATTATTGTGACCCATAATTTAGGTCAAGCAAGGCGTATTGCCGATCAAGTGTGTGTGTGTTGGGTGAATGAAGAGGGAGGCTGTATTGTTGAAAGTGGCAGTAATGACAAAATATTTAACCATCCAACTCATTCTGCGACACATTTATTTTGTCATGGTTTACAGGGGTAAATAATGAATATTCTCGTTGTTTGTACTGGGAATGCATGCCGATCTCAGATGTTACATGGTTTCTTAAAGCAGTATTTAGGTTTTAACGTATACAGTGCTGGCATTGAAACTCATGGAGTTAATCCGATAGCTATTCGTGTGATGAAAGAAGTCAATATTGATATTGCTGATCATCAATCTAACTTAATAGATGATTATCAAGATATGCGCTTTGATTACCTTATTAGTGTGTGTGACAGAGCGAATGAAATGTGTCCCACTTTCTCTCATAATTTAAAAAGAATTCATCATAGCTTTGAGGATCCGAGCTTGTTTTTGGGGGTGGAGAGTCAAGTCATAGATGAGTTTCGCCGAGTGAGAGATCAAATTAGTGAATTTGCTGAGCAATTATCGATAAGCTTGCCAATATCGCTTTGAGATTGAAGATTTCGCGTTTAAAGTTACATATTGTTTACATTAAATTATTTATCCTGTAGATTTATACCCGTGATACTTGAAGGTGCATGTTTTCAGAGCCTGTAAAAGTGCCTAATTCAAGGCGTATTATTGCAAGAATGCTATTGCCTTTTAAGATGATACAACGCAGAAGTCGGTGCTTTTACAGACTCCCAAAGGGCTGGTTTAAAAGCCTTTTATACTGTGTTACTGAACATCAGCTTAGAATAACTAGGCACGCTGTTCAAAGCCTTGTCTAAAAGGCTTTTCATTCCAGCTGAACCCTGCACCTTCAAGTATCACGGGTATAGGTTTCAAATAAGTTAGGGGCTGAGTCTTACCTTTTCTGGCAAGTTTGTCATGATTTGAGGGGCGCAGAAAAATGAGCTTATGTCAGTTACCGACTTCCCATATTTCAACAAAATTTCATTCTGAACACTATCAGTTACTGGATAAAATTGGTCAAGGTGGCTTTGGACAAGTTTATCGTGCGACCCATATTAAAACCAATCAAATGGTGGCCATTAAATTTTTAACCTTGTCTTCTGATTTTGATGAAGATAAGCGTCAGCGTTACCTTGCAAGATTTCAGCGTGAAACTCAATTAAACAGTCGTCTTTCTCACCCCAATATTGTGCGTTTACTCGATAAGGGTTGCATTGACGATGAGCTGATCTACGCCGTTTTTGAATATATTGAAGGTCAATCCCTAAAGGAAGTGTTATTTGAGCAGGGTCCATTGAGGCCAATACAAGCGGTTAATGTGATGTCTCAAGTTTTAGATTCTTTATCCCATGCCCATGAACGTGGTGTGATCCATAGAGATCTTAAGCCTGCCAATATCATGTTAATGAAATCGGATGTTAATCATCATGTCAAAATCCTTGATTTTGGAATTGGTGCACTGACAAATGAAGCGCGAAAAGCTGATGATTTAAGTTTGACATTAACTCAAGAAACATTAGGCACCCCTTCCTACAGTGCGCCGGAGCAATTGAGAGGCGAGCCCCCTACAATCAAAAGTGATTTATATGTATGGGGACTGGTGTTCCTTGAATGTTTAACAGGGCAAACTGTGATGGCAGGTGCTAATTTAGCGTCCATTTTTCATAAACAATTAAGTCAATCCAATGTGCCTATTCCCGTTGGGTTAGCGGGCCACCCTGTGGCAAATTTATTGCGCCGTGTTTTAAATAAGAAAGTGCAAGAGCGAGCGGGAGTGGCGGCGGAGATTTATCGTGAGTTGAACCAGTTAAATTTTTTATCTTTAGTGGGGCAACTTGCTCCTTTAATAGAGCAGGCTCATGAGGCTAGGCCTTCTGCTACATCCACTGTATTGATGGATTATGATGAAACACAACTGGATCTAGATGTCTTTGCTTTTAGTGGTTTGGTTGAACGTAAACAGATCAGTGTACTGTGCTTATCATTACATATTATTTCACTTGTTGAAGATCGAGTGGATTTAGAGGTTATCGATGCCATTCATCGCGATCAAAAGTCGCAATGCTCAAATATAGCCGTGAGCTTTGGTGCTTTTCATGTTGGGGATCTTGGAGATACTCAACTCTTCTATTTTGGCTATCCTAAAGTGAGTGATAATGATAGCCGCTTATGTGCGCGTACGGCACTGGAAATAAACAGCCGATTGAATAAATGTAACGCCTTACTGAGGTTGAGTGTTGGTATTGAAGTGCAAGTGAGAATGGCGATGAATACTGGCGTGGTGACCCATTATCGAGATTCAGTGCCTGAAGGGGATACGATTAACCGTGCTATGGCATTAATGCGCTATGCCATGGCGCAACAAATATTATGTACTCAAGCCAGTGAACGACTCCTTGGCAATCATATTGAGTTTGCTGAAAGCAAAATAAAAAGTGATGATTTGTTTTTTCAAGGTGGTGTTTATCAGTTGCTTGGTGAGCGTAAGGTGGAAGCCTTTAGTTTTCTTAGGGCTAATGCTCGTTATCATGACTTCATTGGTCGAGAACCAGAGATGCGGCTGTTACTGTCTTTGGTTGAAGAGAGTAAAGGAAAAGCGGCTTATCTGTATGGTGAAGCTGGAATAGGTAAATCTCGATTGATGTTTGAGTTAAGGAAGGCAGTCAACACACACGAACAAATTATCATTCAGTGTTTACCGGAGCATCAATTTAATGCCTTATACCCGATTTTATCATTGTTGAAATATGCTTATTCTGTCGAGAGAGTCACTTCTACTCGCTTGATCCAACAATTCACATCCATATTAAATCAATATGATGGCGTTGATACCGAGCAGAGCATCCTTGTTTTGTGTATTTGGTTCGGGTTGACTTTACCTGATACGCAAGATGTTATGGATTTAAAACCAGATAAACAGAAAAGCATTCTGTTTGATGTATTACTCATTTTATTGCGAAATATACCAGGTAGACAAGATAAGCCACTTTCTTTATTGATTTTTGAAGATTTACATTGGAGCGATCCAACGAGTTTGGAATTTTTGCGTTATTTACTTCAACATCCATTGTGTGATAGCGGAAAAATAACCTTATTAATGACCTCTAGGAAGGCGTTGTCGCAACTTTGGCATGAGAATATTGCGGCTGTGAAATTAAAGGGGCTGACACAAAGGCAAATTCATCAAATCGTGAAGAATATGTTTGAACGAGAGAATGTTGCGACGCGAGTATTAGCGCTTGTCTGCCAGCGTACCGATGGTATTCCATTGTTTATTGAAGAACTGGTTAATATGCTTCGGGATAAAAAATGGATACAGGTACTTAATGGTCAGGTGGATTTTGTGAGTGATGCAGCCTTATCTGAAATTCCTCATACCTTATTGGATTCTTTGCAACAAAAACTGGATGCTTTAGTGTATGCAAAAGAGACGGTGCAATTGGCCGCTTGTATTGGCCGTGAATTTGACTATGGCTTATTGGTTGCCGCATCGGATCGCACTGAAGAGAAAGTACAAAATGATATTGATGAATTATTAAATCAAGCATTAATTTATCAATTGAGGCAAGTGAAAGGTGATCGTTATATTTTTAAACATGCTTTAGTGCATGAAGCTGCTTATGCCAACATTGATAGTCGCAATAAAAAGCACTTCCATGGATTAATTGCTCATGAACTACTGCAAACAGAAGCACCTAACGCCATGGAAGTGGCGCTTCATTTTGCTCATGCTGCTCATTTTACTCAGGCGACATTCCAGGGATTAATGGCATTAAAACGCTTGTCTGTGGCGGGGGCAAATGCGGAAGTGTTAAGTTTAACTGAGCAGTTAATGACTTGGATAAATGAAATACCCGATCCGGAACATCGCGCTTTATCAAGATTGAAATGTTACCAGATGAGTCTTTCTTCAGAGCTCGTGGTAAACAGTTATACCTCTGAGACCGCTCAGCGATGGAATCAGGATATTCAAGGTATTTTGCCTACTCTTTCAAGGAGGGTGAAACAAAGTGAAGGGCATTTGTGTCATCAATTGACTATGACCAGTGAATTTCTTCATTTTTTGCATTTACATCATTCCTCTCAGTATCAAGAGGCAAGGGTGTTAGGCGAAGGGTTGTTAATACGCTATGATGTGGCTGATTATCAAGAATATCATGTGCCGACTTTGTGTTTCTTGGCGCAAAACTACCAGTTAACTGGCAGTTTTCATCATTCTATTGAACGATTTGAAGCGGCCATTGCTTTATATGAAACTGTGCCTCAACAATTGTTTATGGAAAACAATACCGACTTTAAGCCCTATTGTTTAGGCATGTTATCTTTATCTTATTTACACATAGATCAATTGGATAAAGCCATAGTACTGGCTCAATCAGCGGTTAATTTATCCGGCGAAGGTCATTATCCCGTGTCCTGTGTTGCATCGCATATTTTTTATGCCTTATGCATGAGCTTCAAGGGAAATGATGCAGAGGTGATAAATATCTGTGAGAATTATTATCGCCAATACTATCAAGCTGATAATCCAGTATTTTATACTCTTTATATTGATATTTTATTGGAAACGGCAAAAGGGAACTTAAATAAAGCGAAGCAGAGTGTTATGACTTTATGTGACTCTGATTACGATTTTGCTACGGGTTGGTACATTCATTTTATCGCTAAAAAATTGCTGGCTCAGTCTCGTGTTGATGAAGCATTATTATTAATGGAACTATCTTTTGACAAGTCCATTAATAATAATGAGATGGCCGCTATGCCCATTGTACAAAATACTCTGGCATTGGTGCTGTTTAGACAAGAAAAAGGGCCGTGTGAGAGAGGTAAGTTGCTTTTGCACGCATCGATTAAATTAGCGAAAAAACAAAAAGCTTATTTATTTTTAAAAGAAGCCTTGTTAATTAAAAAGCAATGGCTGAAAAACGATGATGTTATCCATTAATATTAATCAAAAAAGGTGAGCGATGAGTAATACTATTTTAAGTTTTAAAACAGCTTATTTATCGGCAGTGGCAAAGGCATGGACAGCGCCTGAATCTGATTTTTCCAAAAACTTTTATAAAGAAGGTGAGACGAATATTTTAACCTTTTTAGAAGAGCATTCTGGAACGCCGAAACAGTTTATTAATCCGTGGAAAAATTTGATAATTAATTTTTTAAAAGATGATGGGCATGATTTACATTGGGATCCCATTAAAACCGGTCGCTGGGTAGGCGATGATGATAGGCTCACTATTTATTTTCCTGACGATCCGAGTATTGATCATAGAGTGGAAGCCTTAGCTAAGTATAATCTTATGTTTCCGACTTTTATGGGAAGAATAAAATCGAACTTTGAAATGTTGTTTAATGCAGAAAGTCAGCAAGTGATTATTGATTCATTGAATGAAAAACATATTCCTATTCCCAGTATATTAACTATGGGGGTGGCTGATTTTGATTTGTTAGATTTTTCGGCTGTGGTATTGCGGGCTATTTCGCTGTATTGGGAGGATGGTAATTTTAAAGCAAGTATAATAAATGAAAAGGGGGATTTCTCAGATAAAACACCGATTCTATCTAAGTGGTTTGGTTATAATAATCCTTGGAACTTTAGTCTTAATTTTAAAAATAATAAACGGTTTGATCTTAAGAATGGATGTGATTGTGATAGTCAATATCCCGCGAATATTATTTCGCTTGGTAAGCCGAAAAAGCCACACCTGCTCAATGGAAAGCAAAGCGATAAGGCCATTCTTCCCATTGCATTAGCCGCTTATAACGATGATGGCAATTCTTACCCTTTTACTTGCTGTTAATCACTGGATGCAAAGTGATTTTTCAAAAAAGTGTTTCTAGCTCATTTTTAAGTCGCCAAGTTAAGAATAAGGATGTTACCAAATGCTCCTCTATGATGCTGACAGGCATGTCATTGAGCCCATTGATATGTGGGAAAAATACGTTGATCCGATTATATTTAAGCAATTTCCTCTTCACTTAATTGAAGAAGCGATGGCGCCGTCGGCTCTTGTCGATGCTGGTGGTAAAAATCAGCCTGTACTCCCCACTTTTGCTATTGGGCCTTTTCCTTTGCTGTTCCATTGGGGGAGTGCATTAAAGCTTGCCAGTAGTCAGCAAAATGATAATAGCAAAGAACAACGGCTTAAAGCTATGTCAGCTGCGACGCAATTGGACAGTATGGATAGCGCTCAAGTTCAATGGGCTTGTTTATTCCCGACTTTTGCCATGTATATTGTTAATCATGCTTTACTTCCAGCTGAGGTGTCTTTGGCTTATGCCGATGCCTATAATCGTTGGTTAAAGCAATATTGTGCCATAGATCCGCAGCGGTTAAGAGCAGTGGGTCTTATCAGCCGTCATCAGCCCAATACTTTATTAATGCAGCTTGATCGCGTCATTGACAATGGCTGGACTGCGATTACCCTGAGGCCTGAAGTGATAGCTAAGCGAAGTTTGGGGCACAGTGATTATGCCCTGTTTTGGAAAAGGGCTGAGCAGCACAATATCGCTATTGCCATTCATGGTGGGACGAATTTGCATGCATCGACCGTTGGTACGGAACGTTTTCATTCACGGTTTGCATTGCATGCGTGTTCTCATCCCATGGAAGCTCAAATGGCTTTTGTGTCTTTGCTAGAATCAGGTGTTTTTGAGCGTCATCCTAACCTGAAGTTTGGTTTTTTAGAAGCGGGGGCTTCTTGGGTGCCTCATTGGCTCTGGCGATTAGATAATATTTGTTTTCCCGAGTTTCCCAGCCTAGTGAATGATAATATAAAGATGAAGCCTTCTGCTTATTTTAAACGCCAGTGTTGGGTGACACTTGAGTTGGGAGAGCCTTGTCTGCCTGAAGTCATTAATGTGATTGGCCACAAAAAGTTGCTCTATGGGAGTGATTTTCCCCATCCAGATCATCAGCATTTTGCCACATTGAATATACAAGAGCAGCTTTGCGAATTAACGGCTCAAGAGCGGCTTGATATTCTTGAAAATAATGGAAGAGATTTTTATGAACTCGCCATGGATGATATTCAAGGTGAACGGCATTCTACACCAATAGGCCAAGATGTAGGCAATAGTGCTGGAAATAGAAATAGTGTAGGCAATGACATGCATAAAGGGAAAGTGTGTGAGGAAGTGCTAGATGATGCCTGATGCCATTTTGAATGAGAAGGCACTCAATATTCTAGACCCTTTACTCAGTCAACTTGAAATAGATCCCGAAAAAAATATTCAATGGCACCCTAAGTTTAATGTTTATGTGCTCAAAAATAATGATGTTTTTTTAGTGTCATCCACACAGCAATGGCTATTAACGGCGCTGCAATTTCCTTTTTTTGCTTTGATTAAAAATGAAGGTAACAAAGGAAGAATTTATCAGTGTATTAAGAGGCATTATGGATCTATTGAGCTTGATGTAGCTCTTGTGCGTCAGGCCATGATGCAATTTGATGAACAAGTGACACAACTGATTAATCAAGCACTTATTATTGAAGATGATGTGGCACCTCCTTTTTATTGTAAACCTGAGTATTACAAGCTTGAGTATCGGCAAGATAAGAGCGATAAGCCACTGGTTAAGGGCGTTACCGACAATATTCAACTCCTGAGTTTATCTGTATTGCCTAAGCAAATGATTGATGAATGGATGTTGCAGTTTTATCATGAATTAGCTTTGCAGCTTGAGGGTTGGCAAGATTTACATATCAGTCTTGTTTTAGTGGATGACATGTTAGATCCTCGCGTTAGTCAGTTAACCTTACATGCTTCTTTTTTTGTGTTGCAAATTGATCCTGATAGGTTATGGCTCAGCCCTTGTTTTGAATTGAAAAATATTGAGTTTTTTTTACGCTTTCAAAGACGCTTGCTGTCTAATCAGCCTATTAAACAATGGCTTGAACTCAAATGGCCTGATGTTTGTCATGCTTATCCTGTACGTGCTGACATGCCCGTATTGGATCCGTCTGATAAGCAAAATGGCTTTATAGTTCAAATGGCGAAGAAGGTGAGTCAACTGTTAGCTCGGCAGCTAACCTTAAGTGAGGATGTGCTTTGGGCATATAATGCTGATAATAATGCTTTTTCATCTCATCCTATTAATCATGAATTAAAAAGTCGTGAGTTATTTTATCCGAATATGCAATCTCCTATTCATCTCTCGCAAGATGTGAGCTGTCCTGATATCGAAGGGGGCTTAAGGGTGGTGGATGCGCGTTGCAGCGTGAATCGTTTACTGACACTGGTGAGTCCAATCACGGGGGTGATCAACCACTTAACCCAATTAAATCAGGAAAGAGATCATCCCATTCATGTTTATAGGACGGGCTTTTTTCGTCCACTAAATTTGGCAAATAGTGAGACTAATGAGCGTTTTGTGCAAATATGTTTAGGTAAAGGGGTGTGTACTGAACAGTCTAAAGCCAGTGGACTGTCGGAAGCCATTGAGCGTTATTGCGCGATTTATCAAAAAGAATTACCTATATTGCACAGCTCTCCTCAAGCACTGAAAGCGGCTAAGTTGAGGTATTTTGATTTTCACTGCTTAAACCCTTTTAGTGAGACTCAATATGATGCATTTGAGCGAAAACAACACACAGAACTAGAAAAAGCGCACTCAGTTAAGCGTTATAAAGGACAAGCTATTCACTGGCTGCCCAGTTGGTCTTTAACTCACAATGAGTGGGTCTATTTTCCAATGAGTTTAGGCGCGAGTCAGCTCCCCTTTGATGACATGCAATATGGCCGATGGCATTCCAATGGTTGCGCTGCTGGGAATACTGTTGAAGAAGCGATTTTACAAGGTTTGCTTGAGCTTATTGAGCGAGATGCCGTGGCAATTTGGTGGTATAACCGATTGGTGTGCCCAGAATTTGATTTATCTCGTATTGATGAGGCAAGATTAAATAAATTGAAGATGACCTTATCATCCAGCATAGAGAATTGGGCGGATAGGGATAATAAGGATATTGCCAATCAAGCTCCCCGTGAAGCGGGTTATGATTTTTGGGTACTAGACTTAACCCATGATCTGGGTGTACCTGTGATGGCGGCAATAGGGAAACATGCTGTGACGGGGCAGTTTATTTTAGGTTTTGGTTGCCATTTACAGTCTGAAGTCGCCGCTGAGCGAGCGTTGACGGAATTATGTCAATTGCAGCTCATTGCCAATAGACATAGTGCGCCGTTTGACTTTAATGCCATCATAGATAGTGAGTATCTTTATCCTCAGCGGCAGTCTCAAGTTAATCAACATGAGTTTAATGTTCCTTACTCGATGAGTTATCAATCCGATCAGACATTGGATAGGATTATTAAGGGTTTAGTATGCAAGTTGAAAACCTTGGGCTTTGAGATCAGTATTTATAATTACAGTCATGGCGAGATAATGCTAAAAACGGTGAAAGTCATGGTGCCTGGTTTATGCCATATTTGGCCACAATTGGGCAATCAACGTTTATATCAATTACCCGTCGCATTAAAGCTCAGACAGCAAGCACTTGATGAAACATCGATAAATCAGCATTGGTTGTATATTTAATTCTATGGGCATTTATTCGTATACCGAGTATCAAAAGTTGTTGCATTATCTCGAAAGGTACCTATATTCCATCAATAATGCGCCTCAAATTATCGCTCAACTGAGCGCTCTGAGGCGATCATTTTATATTGGGTTAGCTATCGCATTGTAATAGGGTGTAATAGCTTACTTTACTCAAATCTCACAAAATTAAGGGTATTAGATTATTCAGTAGCAAATGAGTTCAGTTAGGGAGAGATTATGGCGAGTATGTTTAATGAAGCCACAGGCACTAGCGTATTATTACAACCTCAACATGTTTTTGGTCGCCATCCTACGGCAGCGACATTGTTAACCAATATGGAGGCCTCTCGAACTCATGCCGTTGTGATTTGGGACGGAGAGCATTGGATTTTACAAGATACCAGCACTAATGGCACTTTTGTGAATAATCTAAGACTTGAAAAAGGCAGTAAAATTCAATTAACTCAGGGTGATACCATAAAATTTGGTTCTTTAAATGTGGAAGGCTGGTTCATAAAAGACTTAAGTGCTCCAAAGAGTGTGTTGCTGCCTTTAACTTTAGGGTTAGAGACCATTCATCTTGAAGCGATCACAGTGCTGCCATCGGAAGCTTCACCTGAAGTGTCGATTTATCCTTTTCAAGGTCAATGGTTATGTGAGACGCAAACCGGCACTGTGGCCTTAAAAACAGGGGACTGTGTCGGCACCTCTGAGTGTCAATGGCGTTTTGTCGATGGTACGGCGAGCATTGAGACGGATATTGTCAACAATGATAAGCCTTTGACATTTGATGATATTCGTTTGATTTTTGATGTTAGTCAAAATGAAGAGCATGTGTCAGTGACGCTTTTATTAGATGAGACGCCTATTGATTTGGGAGAGCGGAATCATCATTACTTACTCTTATTATTGGCGCGTAAATCACTAGAAGACAGACAATTGGGGGTTTGTGATGCAGAAAAAGGTTGGTTAGATAAAACCTTATTGTGTCAGATGTTAGGACAAAGTGAAAATCACATCAACATTCATATTTATCGATTTAGAAAGCAATTATCGGCGCTTTATCCTGATGCAGAGCAGCTGTCGACATTGATTGAACGGCGTTGTGGGGAAATTCGTTTTAGTCCCATTGGTTTCGATATTTTTGGTGGGCTGACTTTAGAGCCCAATACTCAGGAGAAAGGCAAGCCAATTAGATTGAATTAAATAACATTTTTGACACTCATTATTCCGAGTTCAGATTAAATAGCCAAACCACTTGGAAACGTGCAGTCTTAGGCGGTTTGGCCATTATTATAAGTATTATTATTTGCTTATGCGCTTATAGCGTAAACGATGGGGCTCAATCACATCGCTACCCATAGTCTCTTTTAACCAAGCAGAATACTCAGTGTAATTACCTTCATAGAAGTTCACTTTACCTTCATCTCGATAATCGAGAATATGGGTGGCGATTCTATCAAGGAACCAACGGTCATGAGAAATCACCATAGCACAACCCGGGAATTCCAGTAGGGCTTCTTCTAGTGCCCTTAAAGTTTCGACATCTAAGTCATTGGTTGGCTCATCCAGTAATAAAACATTGCCGCCCGCTTGAAGCAGTTTAGCCAAATGGACTCTGTTGCGTTCACCGCCGGAAAGCGTGCCGATGATTTTTTGTTGATCGCCTCCGCGGAAGTTAAAGCGTCCAACATACGCTCGGCTGGGGATCTCGGTATTATTGATGCGCATAATATCCTGCCCATCAGAAATTTCCTGCCAAACCGTATTTTTATCATTCATGGAATCACGGAATTGCTCAACTGACGCAATTTGTACTGATGTACCCAGCTCAATACTGCCGCTGTCGGGGGATTCGGTACCTGAAATCATTTTGAAAAGGGTTGATTTACCTGCGCCATTGGCACCAATAATGCCCACAATGGCCCCTTTAGGTACAGAGAAGCTTAAATCATCAATGAGAACGCGATCGCCATAGGATTTTGTTAGGTTAGTGACTTCTATGACTTTATCGCCTAAACGCGGTCCAGGTGGAATAAATAACTCATTGGTTTCATTTCGCTTTTGGTAATCATTGGTGTTTAATTCTTCAAAGCGAGCCATACGGGCCTTGCCTTTAGATTGACGACCTTTACTGCCTTGACGTACCCATTCAAGTTCTTTTTGAATGGTTTTTTGGCGAGCACTTTCTGTGGCAGACTCTTGCTGTAAGCGAGCCTCTTTTTGTTCAAGCCAAGAAGAATAATTGCCTTCCCAAGGAATGCCTTCACCACGGTCTAGTTCTAATATCCAGCCTGCTGCATTGTCTAAGAAATACCTATCATGGGTAATAGCCACAACTGTGCCCGTATAATCTTGTAAGAAGCGTTCTAACCAAGCGACGGATTCAGCATCTAAATGGTTGGTGGGTTCATCGAGTAATAGCATGTCGGGGCGCTCAAGCAGTAAGCGACAAATGGCAACACGGCGACGTTCACCTCCCGATAACACGGCAATTTTCTCATCCCAATCGGGCAAGCGAAGTGCATTGGCTGCTCGCTCTAATGCGTTGTCTAGGTTGTGAGCATCTTGCGCTTGAATGATGGCTTCCAGTTGGCCTTGCTCTTTCGCAAGGGCATCAAAGTCGGCATCTGGTTCGGCATAAAGTGCATAGACTTCATCGAGACGAGTGAGGGCATTTTTAGCCACAGAAACGGCTTCTTCAACGGCTTCTCGCACTGTCTGCTGAGGATCAAGTTTCGGCTCTTGAGGTAAATAGCCGATTTTGAGATCTTGCATAGGACGGGCTTCACCTTCAATTTCGGTGTCCAGTCCCGCCATAATCTTTAATAGTGTCGATTTACCTGAGCCATTAAGGCCTAGCACACCAATTTTGGCGCCAGGGTAAAAACTGAGGGAAATATCTTTTAGAATTTGTTTCTTTGGGGGGACAATCTTACCGACCCGCAGCATGCTATAGACAAACTGAGCCATTTGAATTCCATGGTAATGAATAATTATCTCATTATCTTCTCATACTGATATGGATGGACTCAAGTCGGGCTTAAAAAAGGGGGAGGATATGATGACTCATGAGTGACCATTTCATTTTCTTTTTCGATTGAGCGGTTTTATGGCTTAGTTTTGATTTTTGACTTTAGTCTAGAGTCTACTAATTTGTTATAAGTGTATTGATTGTTAGGGTTAATTTTTCGTTGAGTTGTTTTTTGTTTTCACTTGTCAAAAAGAAAAAACGGTACTGTTTTTGCACACGAATATTGAGTTTGTTATTTACTACATCACTTGAATCAAAATCAGGTTAACTAGGTGGTTTTTTCATGTGTAAAGGCTGGGATTGTATTCAATTGAAGAGTAGAATAGCGCGCAACCTTATCGAGAGAATTGACAGCTGGAGTGAGCAATGCTGAAAAGAGACATGAATATTGCGGATTTCGACCCGCAATTATTCCAAGCCATCGAGAATGAAACCCGTCGTCAAGAAGAGCACATAGAACTTATTGCTTCTGAAAACTATGCAAGTCCTCGTGTTCTTGAAGCACAAGGTTCACAGCTAACCAATAAATATGCTGAAGGCTATCCAGGTAAACGTTACTATGGTGGTTGTGAGTATGTGGATATCGCAGAAGAGCTGGCCATTTCACGCGCAAAAGAGCTATTTGGTGCCACTTACGCCAATGTACAGCCTCACTCTGGTTCACAAGCAAATGCGGCTGTTTTTATGTCGTTACTTGAAGGTGGTGATACGGTACTTGGCATGAGTTTGGCTCATGGTGGCCATTTAACCCACGGCTCTCATGTGAGCTTTTCTGGCAAATTGTATAATGCCGTGCAATATGGCATTGATGAAACCACAGGTAAAATTGATTACGCTGAAATTGAACGTTTAGCGCTTGAACATAAGCCTAAAATGATTATTGGTGGTTTTAGTGCTTACTCAGGCGTTGTTGACTGGGCAAAATTTCGCGAAATAGCGGATAAAGTGGGTGCTTATTTATTTGTTGATATGGCGCACGTAGCAGGTTTAGTGGCGGCGGGTATTTATCCGAGTCCGTTACCACATGCTCATGTTGTGACAACGACTACCCATAAGACGTTAGCCGGTCCACGTGGTGGACTTATTTTATCGGCTATCGATGATGAAGCGATTTATAAAAAATTAAATTCTGCCGTGTTCCCTGGTGGCCAAGGTGGACCTTTGATGCACGTGATTGCAGCAAAAGCCGTCGCGTTTAAAGAGGCGTTAGCACCTGAGTTTACCGCCTATCAAAAACAAGTGGTACTCAATGCTAAGGCTATGGCAAATACCTTTATTGAACGTGGTTTTGATGTTGTTTCTGGTGGCACAGATAATCATTTATTCTTGCTCGATTTGATCAGTAAAGATATCACAGGTAAAGATGCCGATGCAGCATTGGGGCTTGCGAATATTACCGTGAATAAGAACTCGGTACCGAACGATCCTCGTTCACCTTTTGTCACTTCTGGTCTACGTATAGGCTCACCAGCGATAACTCGTCGTGGTTTTAAAGAGGCGCAGGCGACAGAGTTGGCCAATTGGATGTGTGATATTTTAGATGATATCAGTAATACAGAGACGATAGAGCGCGTTAAGAAGCAAGCCTTGGCATTATGTGCTCAGTTCCCTGTTTATGCTTAAGCCGCTTTAATGGTTAAATAAGTACCGTAAATAAGGTAAACTGTTATAGCCGCATTTTTGCGGCTATTTTTTTTACTCAATTTGGCAATCAAGCCAGTTGGTTTAGATTGTGGATAGGCAGGAGGCTTGAATGCATTGCCCATTTTGCAGCGCAACGGATACAAAGGTTATTGATTCACGATTGGTTGCTGAGGGCCATCAAGTGCGCCGCCGCCGAGAGTGTGTGAAATGCCATGAGAGATACACGACTTTTGAAGGGGCCGAGCTGGTTATGCCTCGCGTCGTGAAACAAGATGGAAGTAGACAGCCCTTTGATGAAGCAAAATTGAGAGCTGGAATGTTGAGATCGGTAGAAAAACGACCTGTCTCTATGGATCAAATCGAAAAGTCCATTACTCAAATTAAATCGACCTTAAGAGCCACAGGTGAGCGTGAAATTAAGTCGCAGATGATAGGTAATTTGATGATGGATCAGCTGGTGGATTTAGATAAGGTGGCGTATATTCGTTTCGCTTCGGTTTATAGAGCGTTTGAAGATGTTTCTGAATTTGGTGATGCTATCGCTAAATTACAAAAATGAGCACAGTGCTAAAGGCTTTAAGGATAAAGGCTGATCACTGTGCTGAAAGTAAACTTTGATACCCATTTGCTATATAAAAGTGAAGTAGGGTTTGATGACACGGATAAAAAATGTGGTCTATTCAAGATATTAAGATGATGAGTCGTGCGTTAACCTTAGCGCGTAAAGGCCTTTATACCACTCGGCCAAATCCGAGTGTTGGTTGTGTGTTGGCTCAAGGTGGCGAAGTGATAGGAGAAGGATATCATATCAAAGCGGGCGGACCTCATGCTGAAGTCCATGCTTTGGCTCAGGCAGGGAGCAAAGCTAAGGGGTGCACGGCGTATGTCACTTTAGAGCCTTGTAGTCATTATGGTCGAACGCCTCCTTGTGCTAAAGGGTTAATTCAGGCGGGTGTGACTCGAGTGGTGATTGCGACAGAAGATCCTAATCCTCAAGTGAAGGGGCGCGGCATTGCGATGTTGCAAGATGCGGGGATTCAAGTTTCTGTGGGATTATTAGGTCCAGAGGCGATAAAACTGAATAAAGGTTTTATGAAGTCTATGGCCAAAAAACTCCCTTGGGTGACAGTAAAATTGGCTGCAAGCTTAGATGGTAAAACCGCTTTGTCTAATGGAGTATCGAAATGGATCACAGGGCCTGAGTCTCGCCGTGATGTGCAACGATTGAGGGCAAGGCATGGCGCTTTAGTCACGGGAATTGAGACGGTACTAGCGGATAATCCTCATTTAAATGTGCGTTACAATGAACTGGGAGAGTTAGTCCATTCATTATCTGAGAGTGATGTCATACAGCCTATTCGTGTGATCTTGGACAGTCGAGCAAGATTGCCTGAAAAAGTGGCATTATTTGATATACAAAGCCCTATTTTACTCGTTTCTTGTGTGCCTTATTCTGAAGAGAGCCGTCAAGCTTGGCCTGATCATGTGAGTCATTTATTATTACCCTCGATTGATGGGCGAGTCGATTTAGCGAAATTATTAGAACATTTGAGCACCTTATGCCATAGCGTGTTGGTCGAAGCGGGCGCAACTTTAGCGGGGGCCTTTATGGCTGAAGGCTTAGCCGATGAACTGGTGCTTTATCAAGCGATAAAAATACTCGGAGATAAAGGGCGAAATTTATTATCTTTGCCTGAATATGGCTCGATGGCGATGCTACCTTCAATGACATTAGTTGATGAACGTAAGGTGGGATCGGATACCCGTTTAACGCTCAAGTTAAGCTAATAAAGAAAGTGCTCCATGTTTATCTTGATTGTGGATTTACCTGAGTAATTAATATGTTTACTGGAATTATTGAGTCTGTTGGAACATTACGAAAAATAGAACGTCGTGGTGATGATATTCGTTTAACTGTGGCCAGCGGGCAGCTTGATTTAAGCGATGTAAAGTTAGGTGACAGTATTGCCACCAATGGCGTTTGCTTAACGGTTGTTGAGTGCTTAAATGATGGCTATGTTGCCGATATTTCAGCAGAAACAGTCGCACTGACGGGATTTTATCATTACACTGTGGGCGAAAAAGTGAACCTTGAAAAAGCCGTCACGCCGATGACGCGTTTAGGAGGACACATGGTCAGTGGTCATGTCGATGGCATCGCCCAAGTCGATGATAGGCAATTGAGAGGCAAAGCTATTGAGTTTTGGTTGAGTGCCCCTAAAGAACTTGCCCGTTATATTGCCCATAAAGGTTCGGTCACCATAGATGGTGTCAGTTTGACGGTGAATGAAGTGGCTGGGCATCAATTTCGCCTAACCATAGTGCCTCATACTGCAGCAGAAACCACACTGATCCATTTAAAAGTGGGTGACAGTGTCAATCTTGAAGTGGATTTAATTGCTCGCCATCTAGAAAGGTTAATGCAACTGAGTGGTGACAATACCCACTCTAATGAGGGCGACGGTGTGACAATGGATTTGTTAGCGCGCTCTGGTTTTTTAAGGTAGAAAGTTTTTGATAGCAAATTCATATATTGCAATAGAAATGTATTTTTAATGACTGGTCTACGGCGATGAGAGTTTATTGATTTCGTGAAGATAATGAATAACACATTATTGTTTCGTAGCTAAATAACGATAAGGTTCGACTAATGGCATTACACAGTATAGAAGAGATCATCGAAGATATTCGTCTCGGAAAAATGGTGATCCTCATGGATGACGAAGACCGTGAAAATGAAGGCGATCTTATTATGGCTGCTGATTGCGTGACACCTGAAGCAATCAATTTTATGGCCACATACGGTCGAGGCTTAATTTGTCAAACATTGACACAAGAACGCTGTAAGCAGTTAAACCTTCCATTAATGGTTAGCAATAACAATGCGCAGTTTTCAACTAACTTTACGGTATCAATAGAAGCGGCTAAAGGAGTGACGACGGGTATTTCAGCACAAGATCGCGCTGTTACCGTCAAAGCGGCTGTGGCTAAGGATGCTAAAGCGGCGGATTTAGTGCAACCTGGACATATATTTCCATTAATGTCTCAAGAAGGTGGAGTGCTTATTCGTGCAGGTCACACGGAAGCGGGTTGTGATTTAGCGCGTTTGGCTGGATTTGAACCTTCGGGTGTCATTGTTGAGATTTTAAATGAAGATGGCACTATGGCAAGATGTCCTGATTTAGAAGTTTTTTCTGAAAAACATGACATTAAAATGGGAACCATTGCGGACTTAATTGAATATCGTAATACGAAAGAAACGACTGTGGTTCGAGAAGGTAAGTGTCGATTACCCACGCGTTTTGGTGAGTTTGAAATGATCACTTTTAAAGATACCATAGACAATCAGCTGCATTATGCGTTAGTTAAAGGTGAAGTGAAGGAAAATACATTAGTCAGGGTGCATCTGCAAAACACCTTTAATGATTTATTATATTCAGAAAGAAACCAGCAGCGTAGCTGGCCACTTGATAAGGCAATGCAACGTATTGCGCAAGAAGGTGGTGTGTTAGTGCTATTGGCTAACCATGAAACCAATGATGATATTTTGTCAAAAGTAAAAGCTTTTGCCGCAGAAGATGATGGACAAGCCCCGAGCTCAGCAAAATGGACGGGGACGTCAAGACGTGTGGGCGTAGGATCGCAGATTCTAGCGGATATTGGCGTGACAAGCATGCGTTTATTGAGTTCACCTAAACGTTATCATTCTCTTTCTGGTTTTGGATTAGAAGTCACAGAGTATATTGCAGAGTAATTGTTTTTTGATTTGAGTGATTCCAAGTCTTAGAAATGATGAAAAGTCAGTTAATCAATTTCATATAAATTGCATAAGGATCACTGAGGATGGCTGTGGTATCATACCGCCTTCTCCGCCCTTATGCTGGGTAATTAAGCTAATTTTAGGTAGAATAATGAACGTAGTGCAAGGTAATATCGAAGCAAAAAATGCCAAGGTTGCGATTGTCATATCGCGTTTCAACAGCTTTCTTGTTGAAAGTTTACTTGAAGGGGCGGTGGATACGCTTAAGCGCTTTGGACAAGTTGCAGATGAGAACATCACTGTAGTACGTGTTCCGGGTGCTGTTGAACTGCCTTTAGCAGCTCGCCGTGTGGCGGCAAGTGCTAAATTTGATGGTATCATTGCGCTAGGTGCAGTGATCCGTGGTGGTACCCCTCATTTTGATTTTGTTGCAGGTGAATGTAATAAAGGATTAGCTCAAGTTGCGCTTGAATATGATCTTCCTGTTGCATTTGGCGTTTTAACCACAGATACCATAGAGCAAGCGATTGAACGTTCTGGTACTAAAGCAGGTAATAAAGGCGGCGAAGCTGCTTTAAGCTTGCTGGAAATGGTTAACGTACTGCAAGAACTTGAAGCACAGTTGTAAGATTAGGAACTCGTAATGAAGCCTTCTGAGCGCCGCAAGGCCCGCCGTTTAGCCGTTCAGGCTATTTATTCTTGGCAATTAAGTGGTAACAATGTTGCCGATGTTGAACATGAATTTTTAACTGAACATGTAGTAGAGGGCGTTGATATCGCTTATTTTCGTGAGTTATTCACGGGGGTCGCGACAAAGAAAAGCCAATTAGATGAGCTTATTGCTCCTCATTTGGAACGTCCACTCGATGAAGTGGATCCGGTTGAAAAAGCCATTTTACGATTAACGACTTTTGAGTTAACTTATCGTAAAGATGTTCCTTATAAAGTGGCCATTAATGAGGCAATAGAGCTAACGAAAGCTTTTGGTGCCGAAGATGGTCATAAATTTGTCAATGGAATACTTGATAAAATAGTGGGACGTAAAAAATAAACGGAAACGGTATCTTAAGGATGCCGTTTTTTTTAGCTTAATATTTTATAAATGTGATTGCTATTGTGAAAGAATTTCAATTAATTGAACGATTTTTTACCAAGCGTTCTTCCCCGCGCCGAGATGTCAGCTTAGGCATTGGTGATGACTGCGCCTTAGTGGAAGCGACAGAAAACAAGTCGATTGCGATATCTTGTGATATGTTAGTTGAAGGGGTGCATTTTTATAAAGATATGCCCGCTCATGCCTTAGGTTATAAATCATTAGCGGTTAATTTATCTGACTTGGCTGCCATGGGAGCTGAACCTGCTTGGATGACTTTGGCTATTACTTTGCCTGAAGTGGATGAGTCTTGGCTCAGTGAATTCAGTGATGGTTTGTTTGAAGCGGCCCAATATTACGGCGTGTCCTTAATTGGGGGGGATACGACTCGCGGACCAAGAAGTATCTGTATCACCATTCATGGAAAAGTGAGCCAGGAGCAAGCATTGACACGCAGTGGTGCTCGAAATGGGGATTGGATTTACGTGACCGGTACCTTAGGCGATTCTGCGTTAGGTTTAACTATTTTACAAGGTAAAATAGAAGCGAGCGCTGCGGATAAAGACTATTTAATAAAAAGACACTACTATCCCACACCTCGCGTTTTAGCTGGCCAGTCTTTACGTCAATTAGCGACCAGTGCCATTGATTTATCAGATGGCTTAGTCTCGGATCTTAATCATGTGATTAAAGCCTCTAATGTGGGGGCTGTGATTGATGTGGATGCCATTCCTTTGTCGGCAGCTTTGCAAAATGTGGTTTCTCTTGATGAGGCGCTCAGTTATGCGCTAACTGGAGGAGAAGACTATGAATTACTGTTTACGGTTCCTGAATCACAAAAAGGCGCTTTAGAAACCTCTTTGGCTCAAGCTGGTGTGACGTTTTCTAAGATAGGTCAAATCACAACGAGTGAGCAATTAAAGTTACAGCGTAACGGACAGGCTTTTGAAGCTAATAATTACGGATTTGAACATTTTTAAATGAATTTACTTTCTAAAGATAAAGCATTATTACGTTTATCCTTACGTAATCCCATCCATTTCTTGGCGTTAGGTTTTGGTTCTGGTTTGGCAGCGAAGGCCCCGGGGACTTTTGGTACCTTGGCGGCGATTCCTCTGTATTTATTGATGATGCAGTTAAGTTTTCCCGTGTATATATTTTGTATTGTTTTGGGGACCATTGCGGGGATTTATATCTGCGGTAAAGCGGCAAAGGACATGCAAGTTCATGATCATGGCGCTATTGTATGGGATGAAGTTATTGGGTTATTGATCACTATGATTGCCGCGCCTGCTGGCTTTTTATGGTTGGTTGTTGGCTTTGTGTTATTTCGTTTTTTTGACATTTTAAAACCTTGGCCAATACGTTGGCTTGACAAACATGTTCATGGAGGCCTTGGGATCATGGTTGATGATGTGCTGGCCGGGATCCTAGCGTTATTTTGTTTGCAAGTATTGGCATTTAATTTTGCTTAAGCATACCGAAAAAGTAAAAATGCGTTTTCATTAATACGTATTTTTACTTTTTTATTCTAGCTTTATTACTGAGCAACATTGAGTGCTTCAGCTTGCCCCCAATATTGTGCAAATTCTTGTACCGTTAATCCAGATTTATTGGTTAATGTCTCATCACATTTTTGTGAATAGAGTAGACGAGCAATGCTCACTTCGGCTTTAATGAGCGCTCCCATAATCGCGGTGTTACCTCTTTTATCTTGTATACATGCATTGGCGCCGCACTGTAATAATAATTGTGTTGTTTCGTATTGGCCACTGTAGGCAGCCACCATCAGTGGAGTATAGCTTTGACTATTGACTTGATCGATAGGAAAGCCTGCATCTAAGAATCGATTAATGATTTCATTATCACCCGTTCTTGCTGCGGCAAAAAAATAGTTAATGAGTTTATCGACACCTGCATTATTCGTGTTATTCGCGGAAGTGTTTTCTATTGGATGATTAATGGTTTTGGCTTGTACGACATTACCTAGACCAAACAAGATCACATTAATGATAATAATGAAAGCAAAAAAGAATCTCATAATAATTGCCCTTATTCAAAGTATGCGGATTAAATATAAAGAGCCATAAAGCATATTGGCTCTTTATATTGATAGGGGTTATTGGCTCATGGCTTTGACTTTTGCAATGTCCTCATTGACAGCTTTAGTTAGGCGGCTACCAAAGTTTTTGTCTGCTTTGTAGAAGTAACTTAGCATGGTATATTTTACTGTTGGGTTTTTCACTTGACCCAGATCCCCCGCTAAATTCGAGATTAAATCAGTTTGATCTTGTTTCGATAAACTTCTATACAAGACGCCCGCCTGAGAGAAATTATTTTGTTTTTTGATTGCCAGCTGTTCAATGTTGCCACTCACTGGTGTGTTAACACTTTTATATTGCGCATCATCGCTTAAGGCAACGTGGCGGCTAGGTTGATAATTTATATCTGACTGTGTATAACTGTTACTGCTTTGCCCGTCTTGATTATAATTTTTTACAGGCGCGATTGATTGGTTCACTGGGATCTGCGACAAATTGGCGCCTAAACGATATAGCTGAGTATCAGCGTAAGAGAAGATGCGGCCTTGTAATAAACGATCTTCAGACGGCTCAATACCTGGTATTAAATTCGATGGTGCAAAAGCAGCTTGCTCCGTTTCTTGGAAAAAGTTATTCGGTACGCGATTAAGCGTCATAGTGCCCACTTTAACTTCAGGAATATCCAACCACATTTTTGTTGCATCAAGTGGGTTATAATCAAAGTTACTCAAATCTTCGGGCTTGATGATTTTGACGTATAGATCCCATTTAGGGTAATTGCCTTTGTTAATTTCAGTATAAAGATCATCAGTTAAGTGGTTAAAGTTTTCACCTTGTATTTTGGTGACTTCTTCACTATTTAAGCCTTTAACGCCTTGTTGGCTTTTCCAGTGAAACTTAACGTAGTTGACTTCATTATTCTTATTTATCCATTTGTAGGCATGTACACCCCAACCATCCATTTCTCGGTAGCTTGCTGGTGTGCCTAAGTTGCTGTAAACCCAAGTGAGCATATGGGTTGAGCCGGGTTCATGACTAAAAAAATCAAAGAAACGATTAGGATCTTGTAAATTAGTCACTGGTGATGGCTTTAATGAATGCACCATATCAGGAAATTTAATGGCATCCCGAATGAAGAAAACGGGAAGGTTATTGCCCACTAAATCCCAATTACCTTCGTCAGTGTAAAATTTAGTGGCAAACCCTCGTGGATCTCTTAATGTTTCAGGTGAGCCTTTTGAGTGGATCACCGTTGAAAAGCGAACAAAAACAGGTGTCACTTTATTCGCTTGACTAAAAGGCGCAGAGCGTGTGAGCTCACTAAAATCACCAGCAGATACAAATTCACCATAGGCACCAGTGCCTCGAGCGTGTACGACCCTTTCTGGGATACGTTCCCGTGCAAAGCGTTGCAGCTTTTGAATGAGATTGACATCTTGCAGTAATACAGGACCATTGCTACCTGCTGTTGTGGAGTTTTGGTTATCACCGATAGGGGCGCCATTATCACGGGTGATAACATCAGCTTGTGCGCTGAGTGTGAGTCCTATGGAAAGACATGCAATACTTTTCGTTAGTTTCATAATGGATCTCCAAGCTAATATTCTCTAGTGATTTATGCAGGCAAGTATTATCGATATATTGGATTAATTGCAGCTACTTTTATCGATTATTTGAATTTAATAAATCGATTAGTGTGAAGATTAAATGGAGACAGTCATCAATACGCCGGCAATTCCCTATGATGTTGATGTTTATTAATTATAAATATAACAGTTGGTTATTAACAAATTTTGAATATATACAAGGTGATTTTTGACAAAGAGATTGGCATTATAGGAATGAAGGAAAGCAAGGGATACAAGGATATTGACAGTAAAATGATTTTTTGTCTGGTTTATATGTGTCTATTTTGTTTTATTTATTGATTACTTTTGTTTGTTGGGTGGCTTTGTTTGTTTTTATTATGGTGTTTTCTTGTTTAGTTTAGAGCAGATGATTAGCCGCAATTTCAATATCCTCGTGCATGAGTCCGTTGCACGAGGAATATACTAATGTTTATTGCAGTAATTCTTTAGCATTGGCCAAGGTATTACTGGTGATCATATCTCCGCCAAGCAAACGTGCTAATTCTTCGATACGTTTAGCTTTATTCAAAGGCACCATACTGGTTTCCGTATGGCCAGCTTTAGTGTGTTTATCGACAAACATATGTTGATGTCCATTGCCTGCCACTTGGGGTAAATGAGTGACACAAAAAACTTGGGTGGAATCGCCCAATGTGCGCAGCATACGTCCGACAACGGCTGCGGTAGGTCCTGAAATACCCACATCGACTTCATCAAAAATTAATGTTGGAGTGGCGACCTTTTTGGCGGTGATCACTTGGATCCCGAGTCCAATTCGTGAGAGCTCTCCGCCAGAAGCCACTTTTGCCAAGGGCTGAAGCTCTTGCCCTGGATTGGTTGACACAAGAAAATCGACATGATCGCAGCCATTAGAGGATATATTGTCTTCATTGAACTGAATATTTATAGTAAATTTGCCTTTGGGCATATTGAGATCATGTATTGATTTAGTGACTTTTTTATCCAGTTCTTTAGCATATCGACATCGACTCTGGTGCAATTTTCTTGCATTATCGAGGTAATGGCTTTTGGATTGTAATAGTAACTTTTGAATATCTTCCAGTTTATCTTCATCTGAGTCGAGCTCATTGAGTTCAAGCAATAAACTTTGATGATGTGCATAGAGCTCATTGGGCTGTACTTGATGTTTTCTTGAGAGTTGCATTATTTTAGACAAACGTTGCTCTAAATAAGCAAAGTGCTCAGGATCTAGCTCTAATCCATTGAGATAATGAGTTAATTCACTGCTGCTTTCTTGGACTTGAATCAATGCTTCATTGAGCATATTAGCGATATTTTCAAGTTGAGGATCGAAATTTTCAAGTGTTTGTGCTTGTGTTATCGCACTGTTTAATAAGGATTCGATACTGGCTTGCTCGTCATCTTGCAATAAAAATAACTGATTTTGACAGGCTTGTATTAACTCTGTGCTATTAGCAAGCTTTTTATGCTCAGCTTCGACTCGCTCAAATTCATTTTCTTCTATTGCAAACTCATTGAGTTCTTCGACTTGATATTGTAGTAGCTGTTTTCGAGCGAGTCTTTGTTGTTGGGATGTTTCGAGTTGCTTGAGCTCTTTTTCTATTGTTTTACAGCGTAAATAGCTGTGATTAACGTTTTCAAGTAACAACTTATGATTGGCATAATTATCCAATAATGTCAGTTGATGTTCACTTTTTAGCATGGCGTGGTGTGCATGTTGACCGTGAATGCCAACAAGGAGTTGCCCAAGAGATTTCAATTGTGTCAATGGTACTGGATTACCATTGATATAGGCGCGAGAGCGGCCATCGTTACTAATAGTGCGTCTGAGAATACACTCATTTTCTAGTTCAAGATCGTTATCTTCTAACCAGCGTTTGGCAAGGGGGACATCATTGAGAGAGAAACGTGCACTGACTTCCATTTTACTGGCGCCACTTCTAACGGTATTAGGATCGGAACGATTCCCTAAGCAGAGTCCAAGTGCATCGATAGCAATGGATTTTCCAGCGCCGGTTTCACCAGTAATACTGGTCATTCCCGCTTTGAAATCTAATTCAAGGAAACGCACAATAGCAAAATTATTGATACTCAGTTGGCAAAGCATAACGATGTCCCTTTCTCTAAATACTGTATTGATAGACAGTGGACTGTTTTTTTATACAGTATAGACTGTTTTTTTATACAGTAAATAGTCTGTCTATATCAAGTGCTGTTTTTTCATCCTATTGAAGAAAGTTAAGGTTTGTTCTTTTCTCTAATCAATAAAAGCTAGTGGCAATAGGCGTTGACTAAAAAGTTAACCATCTTTCTATTAAAGGTAAACTGATAAAACTCATTAGCGTGCCAAGCAATAAAATAAGAGCACTGCTGAGTGTGTTGACTTGATATCGTTGTGCGAGTAAGTAAACACTGGCGGCAGTGGGTAATGAAGCAAGGATCACCCCCATGATAAGCAGTTGCTGACTAACTTCAAAAAATGTCAGAAAGCCATAAGCTAATAAAGGTTGAAGGATAAGTTTTACTGCATTGATCGCGCACAACTCCGACAATTTTATTTTTTCAGTATTGGATGGTTCAGCTTGTCTTGTTGCTTTGGCAAGGACCATACCAATGGCGAATAATGCACAGGGGCTAGATGTGGATCCAACTTGATGTAGCATTAAGTCTATAGGGGGAAAAAGCGAGAAAGATAAGCTTGATAAGGCGATGCCTATGATGCCAGCAATAACAATAGGGTTGGTACTCAAGGCGCGAGTGATGATACTCATTGCTGAATGATTCTGTTTGCTCTGATGGAGTTCGATGCTGACTAAGGCTATGGCAAATAATAAAATTGAAATTAAACTGGCGACAGCGGCAGCTGTGAGGGCACCTTGTTGCTCGGGAAAAAGTAATATCATGATGGGAATACCAATAAAGGCAGTATTGCCAAAGGTGGCATTGAGTGCTCTGATGGCTGCGAGCGCGTGCAGTTTGGGATGCATGATTAAAGAAGCGATGATGCATAAACTGTATGAGATTAACATCGCCAAGGTGAGGCTGATAATAAAACCCCATTGTAGAATGTCATCAAGGGGGGTATTAGCAAGTGCAGCAATAATGATAGCCGGAAGTGCCACATAATACACATATAAATTGAGGCATTGATCGGTATTATTAGGAAGCACTCTTATTTTTTGAATGAAAGCGCCAAGTAGCATGATCAAGAAAATGGCGACAAGAGGGGTTAATATCAGCGGCATGTCTATAACCTAAAAAGAGAGATAAGATTATAATATATAGATTAAAAAATAAAATGAGTGATAGCGTGTTAGTCAAACGCTATCACTGAAGGTATATTTCAAGCTGTTTAGCTGTTTTTTGTTGGAGTACTTATTCCAATATTAGAGATCCCTACAGCGACGATATCGCGGCGTAAACCCTTAATAAAATTAGGCGTTATCTTTTCCTGAGATTCAATAATATTTAACAGAGTATTTTGCATTTCTTTTTCTTCTTGCATGACCTCATGGGCAAAAATGTAATCGTCGAGTGCGGATGCTTTATCAAATTCAATATCGCAAGTGGCCTCAATGTAATTGGCTACGGTACTTGATGACAATTTACTGATATTGATGATGTCGTCTTCGACCTTACTTTCCATTGCACTGAGCAATGAGGTCAGCGCAACAGCTGCATCCATGGCAGGATAAACACCATACATATCAGACTCTTCAGGATTTGGAGTATTAACTTCAAGTCGTTCTAGTTGAAGGTCAATATTGAGCTTTAATTTGGTATCGTACATAGATTGCCAAAGTAAGTTAAGCAAAGTATCCAGCACTTGGGGATCGCCAAAATTGCCAATATCAGAGAATAATTGATAATTTGGAAGCATTCGTTGGCATAATGCAATTGCAAATAATTTCTTTTTTGGTAGTTCCAACGCCTTGAGACGTTTGAAAAATCCCATTTTTTCTGTCATTTTATATGTCCGAAGATAGCTGTGAGATCAGTTGAGCGACTGCTGATTCTACCTTAGTTAGCTCATCAAGTAACTCTAGGATTTCAGGTTCTACATCATCAAGGGGAATTTCTTTTTTCAATGCTGATTCTATCTCGTGGCAAAGCTTCTGTGTTCTAGGCACTCCACAATAACAACTGGCACCATGCAGTTTATGCACATGGGTGAGCATAGAAGGATTGTCTTGGTTATCGAGGGCATGTTGAATGTTGTTTTGAGTCTCGGGTAAAGAATCGATGAGCATCGTTAACATGTCTAAAGCTAAATCAGGCTTATTATTGGCTTGTGACAGGCAAAGTTCCCAATTAAGAGTATTAGGATCAAAATGGGTAAAAGTGGGTCGTGTCTTCCATTTTTGGATGATATCTTTAAGGGCTGTTTCATCAATGGGTTTAGGCAGGTAATCGTTCATACCACAAGCATTGATGTGCTCTCTTTCTTCTGCGAGAGCATGAGCAGTCACTGCAATAATAGGCGTATTTCGGTTTAGGGAGTCTTGCCTGATCTGTTTCGTTGCGCTTAATCCATCGGTTCCTGGCATTTGAATATCCATAAAAATCAGATCAAAACTACGCTGTTTGGCTATCAACACCGCTTTCTCGCCGCTGTCAGTGACGGTAACATGAGTCACCAACTCTTTTAATAAGGTATCGATTAATTTCAAATTAGCTGGGTTATCATCCACTGCAAAGACGTTGAGCTTTTCTTGGCTAAGGGGCTGGGGTATTTGAATGTGAGTGGGTAAAGACTCCTGTGAGTGGTTATGGGGGTGGAGTAAGTTTTTAGCTAAACTTCTTTCACTTAATGGCGCTGGCAGCAGTTTGTCTATTGATGGATAAAATTGGGAGAGGCTTTCTTGTTGATCCAGTCCATGAGCGATGACCAAGACATAATCACACTTTTTGTTCACTTGTTTAAGCTGTTCTGGAGAAAGTTGGGGATTGAATAGCCCGATACTGCTCAATAGAGCAAAATCAAAATGCCTATCGGTGTGCTCAAGTAAACTGGCTAATTCTGCTTGGGTTTGTACGTGGCGTACTTGTAATCCCCAAAGTTGTAATAATCGATCTGTTGCCGAGTGTGATAATGCTCTTGGTTCAAATAAGAGAAGGCTTTTGTTTTTTAGCTCTTTAATATTATAGGGAATATTAATTGGGTATTGGCTTTGCTGTAAGGTGAAGGTAAACCAAAAAGTTGAGCCTGAGTTCACGGAAGACTCACAACCAATTTCTCCTCCCATTCGATTGACTAATCGTTTTGTGATCACAAGTCCCAATCCTGTGCCGCCAAAACGGCGTGAGATAGACGAGTCAGCTTGCCCAAAAGCTTGAAAAAGATCGGCTTGTTGTTTGGGATCAATACCAATCCCTGTATCACTGATTTCACACTTTAAACAAATTTGGTTATCAATGAGAGTGGTGAGCTGGATCTTGAGTAAAATACTGCCCTTATCAGTAAATTTAATGGCATTACCGATTAAATTGGTAATAATTTGCCCAAAACGCATGGCATCCCCAGAGACATCTTCAGGAATATTAGGGTCAATGTCGATAACCAACTCGAGGTTTTTCTCATAAGCACTATTGGCTAACAAGATAATGGTTTCATCAATGGTTTCACGGAAAGAAAAGGGCATGTTTTCTAATGTCATCTTTCCTGCTTCTAACTTAGAGAAGTCGAGAATATCATTAATGATCCCCAGTAAATTGGTGGCGCTGCGCTCTATTGTTGTGATGTAATCTTGCTGGCTGGAATGTAAGGGGGTTTTTAGAAGCTGCTTGGCGAAACCTATCACACCATTAAGTGGGGTGCGTAGCTCATGAGACATGTTGGCTAAGAATTCAGACTTAATGCGACTGGCTTCTTGAGCGCGTTTTTTGGCTAAATCTAATTCTACATTTTGAATTTCAATTTGCTCTAAGGTTTCTCGTAAGTCCAGTGTGGCCTGATCAATATTTTGCTGCATTTCTTCATGATATTCAGATAACGAACCTGCCATAGCATTAATGCCGCGTTTGAGTAAGTCTAATTCGCCAATTAAATTACCTGTTAGTCGAGTATCGAGCTTGCCTTCTCGTATTTTAGCGACCACTCTGACCATTTCAGTGATGGGTTGGGTGACATTTTTCACAAGCCTGAAAGTAAACAATAAATTGAGCTGCACACCAATGAGGACAATAATAAAGGCGGCAACAGCAGCACGGTGCTGCTCTAAGAGGGCATTTTCCTTATTAATAAGGATGGCAATATAACCAAGTTTTTTCTCATTATATTGTGATTTAGCTGGTGGCGAATGGTAAGATTGAATGAGATGATTTTTGGTCGTAAAAATGGGGCTACGCAGAATTAAACTGTCACCTAAGTGTTCAATTTCTGTTTCTTTTAGGCTGTCAGCGGCTTGCTCAAAGCGCATGAATTCATGATTTTTATAATGATGAGAGGTGACGATAACGCGATTATCATTATCAAAAATGGCAATAAATTGAACTAAAGAGGGTTTATTTAGTTGCGCAGAAGTGATCAGGCGCTTTGTGGTTTCAAAATCATTCGTTTCCAATCCCGCTTCTGCGGCAATGGCCAAAGGTTCGATAATATTGCTCGCTTGTTCTGTGAGCGTTTCTTCAAGCTCATAGAATCGATTTATGGTAAAATAGCTTCCTAATAGTATACCGACTAAAATGGTCGGCGCTAATGCCAGTACCAGAACCCAAGAGCGCAGGCTGTATTTGGCCATGTTATTGGCATTGTTCATTGAGTCATCATTGTTCGTAACTTAGTGAAATTATTTCATATATTGCCAGAAGTTGGGCCATCTTGGCCAGTTTTTTATCTATTTAGAGGCCTAAATGGCACAGTTTTATAAAGCGACACCCAATAAAAAGAAACCATTATCGAGTAAGCTTTCACTTGATGTTAGCCAATTGGACCATCTGGGCGCAGGTATTGCCCATCATCAAGGTAAGATAGTTTTTATTCCTGACAGTCTGCCCGGTGAGAAAGTATTAGTACAATTAACAGAGCAAAAAAAGACGTTTTCTCGAGCCAAGTTACTGCATATTGAGCAAACTTCACCTCAACGCGTTGTGCCTTCATGTGAACATTATCAACAGTGTGGTGGTTGTGATTTACAGCATTTATCCAGTGATGATCAAAGACGTCACAAAGAACAGACTTTGTTGGATTTACTTCGGCGTTTTTCAATGAAAGGCAAAGGTGAGACACTTGATGATGTGCTCGCGACATCTTTGTTTGATAGCCATTGGCACTACAGGCGTAGAGCGCGATTAGCAACCTTGTATCACGCAAAAACGAAACATATTAGTTTAGGATTTAGGGCTAAAAATAGCAGTGAAGTCGTTGAAATCCAGTCGTGCTCTGTGTTGTCTAAAGAATTATCGATTTTGACCCCTTTATTTGCTAAATTGTTTAATCAATTACATGCAAAAAAATCTTTAGGTCATCTTGAATTAACCCAAGCCGATAATGGCATTTTTGCGGTTATTCGTATCACGACGCAGTTAACGGATAAAGATAAACAAAAACTGATTGATTTTGGGCAGGCGCAGGCTCTCAATCTTTTGTTACTCAATAATGACGGAAAAAGTGAGTCTTTAACGGGAGTGTCACAACCTTTTTATGCATTAAATGAAGATAAGCTTTCTTTTTCAGCGGGTAACTTTATTCAAGTCAATAGTGCGGTTAATCAAATGATGGTGTCCCAGGCGATTGATTGGCTGGCCCCCAAAAAAGATGAGCGAGTACTGGATTTGTTTTGTGGTGTCGGTAATTTTAGTATACCGCTGGCTCGAATGGCGGCAGAAGTCATAGGCGTTGAAGGTGTACTGGACATGGTAAAACAAGCACAAGTGAATGCTGAGCAAAATGGTGTTGAAAATGTGTCTTTTTATCATGGGGATTTAAGCAGTGATTTATCCAAGGCGCCTTGGCTTGGAAAGGTGGATAAAATATTATTAGATCCTGCTAGAGCGGGCGCTTATGAAACACTGAAATGGCTTAAAAAGTTGAAACCCAGCGCTTTGGTATACGTGTCCTGTAATCCTGCGAGTTTAGCAAGAGATGCTGAATTGATTTTACAGCAAGGTTATCAGCTAACCAAAATGGGGATGATTGATATGTTTCCTCAAACTCATCACCTTGAGTCTATGGCGTTATTTGAATTGAAGAAATGATACTTGTTGGCTCGATAGTTATTGAATGCAATATGTGTCTATTAATGATTAACGGTGGACGAGGGAACATTCTTCGCCGCCATAACAACTTCTGTAATTTTTCTCAGTACAACAAAGGAACCTCTGATGGTATCTGTTCGTGAAGCACATTTTAGCGATCCTCAGTTTCAACTTGAAGAATGGGTGGAACGGTATATAAGTGATAGCGATGAAGCGCAAATATTACTGACTTTGCTGAATAAAGTAGAGCAGCTACTTTTGAAGAAGAAAGCGTCTACAGACGATGTGCTCAAGCGTAGCCGAGAAATGATAGAGATCCTCGCGCCGCTGAATATGGATATAGAGACTTTGCAAGCGGCTGTTATTTTTGTGGCTTTTGATGAAAATTTAGTTGAAAAAGCGGATTTAGAGGCCGTGTTTGGAGCGCCATTGGCTAAATTGGTGGGTAGTGTGGAAATCATGAATGCCATTGGTGCCTTGAAAGTATCAGAGCAGTCACGTGGTAATGCCCCTCAAATTGACAATATTCGTCGTATGTTATTGGCTATGGTTGAAGATGTTCGAGCAGTTGTGATTAAGCTTGCTGAACGTATTTGCTTGTTGAGAGAAGTGAAAACAGCGGATGAAGAAACACGGGTTTTGATTGCGCGCGAAATTGCTGATATCTATGCGCCATTGGCGAATCGATTGGGGATCGGGCAATTAAAATGGGAACTGGAAGATATTTCATTTCGTTATTTACATCCACAAACCTACAAAGATATTGCTAAACAATTAGATGGAAAACGTTTAGACAGGGAAACCTTTATTGATGACTTTGTGAGTCAGTTACAAGAAAGACTTGATAAAGATCATATTCGTGCGAAAGTCTACGGTCGTCCTAAGCATATTTACAGTATTTGGAAGAAAATGAAAGGCAAGCAACTTAAATTTGATGAGTTGTTTGATGTACGAGCGGTGCGTATTGTGACCGATAGATTGCAAGACTGCTACGCGGCCTTAGGTGTGGTGCATACCTTATGGCACCATATTCCAAAAGAGTTTGATGATTATGTGGCTAATCCTAAGCCTAACGGTTATCAATCCATTCATACTATTGTCGTCGGTCCAGAAGGCAAAACCGTTGAAATACAAATTCGTACAGAGCAAATGCATGAAGATGCTGAGCTAGGTGTAGCAGCTCATTGGAAATATAAAGAAGGCGCGAATACTCATAAACAAAGTGGTTATGAGCAAAAAATTAATTGGTTGCGTAAGATTTTACAATGGCAAGAAGATGTGGCTGAAAGCGGTAACCTTGTTGAAGAAGTTCGTAGCCAAGTCTTTGAAGACAGAGTGTATGTTTTCACGCCCAGTGGTGAAGTGATTGATTTGCCCCAAGGGGCCACGGTTCTGGACTTTGCTTATTATATTCATTCTCAAGTGGGGCATAAGTGTATTGGTGCTAAAGTTGATGGCCGTATTGTCCCCTTTACATATCAAGTGGAAACGGGGCAGCGTATTGAAATTATTACCTCTAATCAGCCTAACCCGAAACGTGATTGGCTTAATCCTAATTTAGGCTATATTCGCACTTCCCGTACGCGTTCTAAAATCCAACACTGGTTTAAACAGCAAGACAGAGATAAAAATATAGTGGCGGGCAGAGAAATTCTTGAAACTGAGCTTACCCGTATCAATTTAAAATTGAAGGATGCTCAGCCAGCTGTAGAACGCTTCAACATGGTGGGAATGGACGATTTACTGGCGGGAATAGGTGGAGGGGATGTTCGCTTAAATCAAGTGTTGAACTATGTACAGAGTCAGTTAAAGCCTCAGGTTGAATCTGATGAAGCTGTGGTGGAAGAGCTAGTTAAAAAGAGTCAACATAGGCCGAGTACTAAAGGTAAAGGTCAAGTTGAAGTCAATGGTGTGGGCAATTTAATGAGTCATATTGCAGGTTGCTGTCAGCCTGTACCCGGTGATGAAATTTTTGGTTTTATTACCAAAGGCCGTGGTATTTCGGTACACCGTTTGGATTGTGAACAACTTAAAGAGTTAATGAAAGAGCAGCCGGAACGTGGTGTAGATGTGGTCTGGGGAGAAAATTATTCTGGCGGTTATAAGATCAGTTTAAAAGTGATTGCTAATGATAGATCGGGCCTGCTGCGTGACTTAACGTCGGTATTGGCGGCGGAGAAGTCTAATGTCCTTTCCATGAGTTCATCATCGGATGTGAAAACACAAACCGCCATGATAGAGCTGCAATTGGAGCTTTATAACTTAGATGCCTTATCTAGGGTGATTGCAAAATTAAGTCAAGTTGAAGGTGTGAGTGAAGCCAAACGCTTATGATTCAAAAAAGTCAGTTCATACAAAGGTGCGACGTCAATGCTAAAGGTGAGAATACTATGACCGGTGAAATGACCAGTGAATCTAATATTCAATCTTTGCTGGAGATCATGGCAAAGTTGAGGGATCCTAAAACGGGTTGTCCTTGGGATCTTGCTCAGCAATTTGACTCTATTGTGCCTTTTACTCTAGAAGAAGCCTATGAAGTGGCGGATACGATTGAGCGAGTGGCATTTGATGAGTTGCCTAGTGAATTAGGTGACTTGTTATTTCAAGTGGTCTTTTATTGCCAATTGGGTCAAGAACAAGGCTTGTTCGACTTTGGTGTGGTGGTGGATAAAATTTGTCACAAGCTTATTAGCCGCCATCCTCATGTATTCGATGCGCAAGACTTTCAGAGTAGTGAAGCGATGAAGCAAAATTGGGAGTCGTTAAAAGAAAAAGAACGTCAAGCACGGCAATTACATTCTGAGCTTGATGATATCCCTCTTGCTTTACCAGCATTAACACGTTCAATGAAAATACAAAAACGAGTGGCTCGTGTTGGGTTTGACTGGAATAGCCTTGAGCCTGTTGTAGCTAAAGTACAAGAAGAAATTGTCGAGGTTCTTGATGAGGTCAATCAGGTTCCCGTTTCGCAAGATAAAATAACCGATGAAATGGGGGATTTACTGTTTGCTGTGGTAAATATGGCTAGGCATTTAGAAGTGGATCCTGAGCAAGCATTAAGGCTGGCTAATCGTAAATTTGAAAGGCGTTTTCGAGGCGTAGAGGAAAAAGTCGCCGCTGTTGGCGGTGTGATGGCAGAGCAAACCTTGTCTCAACTGGACGAGCATTGGAACGCAGTAAAGCAAGAAGAAAGAGACACATACCCGTGACTAAAAAACTGGGGATTTATCAGTCACGGGTATATAAAAGCTTTTAGTGGAATAAAAGTGTCAATATTCCCGATTTTAAGTGAAATCCGATTTGTCGAGTCGGGGTAACTTTGCTACAATGTCGTCCCGTCCTAGTGCTTTTTTACAAGCACCTATATTCCAACTTTTAATTCTCAGGTTCAGCATGACTACAAGGTATATCTTCGTTACTGGTGGCGTGGTTTCATCGCTAGGTAAAGGCATTGCAGCAGCGTCGTTAGCGGCAATTTTAGAGGCCAGAGGCCTAAATGTAACCATTATGAAGCTGGATCCTTATATTAATGTCGATCCAGGTACCATGAGCCCAACGCAACATGGTGAAGTTTTTGTCACAGAGGATGGTGCTGAAACCGATTTAGATTTAGGTCATTATGAGCGCTTTATTCGCACTAAAATGAACCGTCGTAATAACTTCACTACAGGGCGTATATATGAAGAAGTGTTACGAAAAGAGCGTCGTGGTGATTATTTAGGAGCGACTATTCAAGTCATTCCCCATATTACGAATGCGATAAAAGAAAAAGTCCTTGCTGGCGGTGAAGGTCATGACGTGGCCATTGTTGAGATTGGTGGTACGGTTGGTGATATCGAATCTTTGCCTTTCTTAGAGTCTATTCGTCAGTTAGGTGTTGAATTAGGCCGTGATCGTACTTTGTTTATGCACTTAACTTTAGTACCTTTCTTAGGTGCAGCAGGTGAAGTGAAAACGAAACCTACTCAGCATTCGGTGAAAGAATTACGTTCTATAGGTATCGCACCCGATGTGCTTGTGTGTCGTGGTGATCGCGCTATTCCGGCGAATGAAAAAGCGAAAATCTCACTGTTTTGTAATGTCGAAGAGCGTGCGGTTATTTCGCTAAAAGATGTTGATAGTATTTATAAGATCCCTGCTTTATTACGCTCTCAAGGCCTTGATGAATTAGTCATTAAGCGTTTCCATCTTGAGTGTGGCGATGCAGATTTGCATGAATGGGAAAATGTAATTTATCAAGAAGCGAATCCTAATGGAGAAGTGACCATTGGCATGGTGGGTAAATATATTGAATTACCCGATGCGTATAAGTCAGTAAATGAAGCGTTAAAGCATGCGGGTCTTAAACAGCGTGTGTCGGTGAATATCAAGTATATTGATTCGCAAACGGTTGAAGCAAAAGGTGATGAGGTCTTTGAAGGTTTAGATGGTATCTTAGTGCCCGGTGGCTTTGGTGAGCGTGGTGTGGAAGGCAAAATTCAAGCCGCAAAATATGCCCGTGAAAATAACTTACCTTATTTCGGTATTTGTTTAGGCATGCAAGTCGCCTTGATTGATTTTGCACGTCATGTTGCTGGTTTAGCTGATGCGCATTCTACAGAGTTTAATCCTGAAACGCCGCATCCTGTTGTGGGTTTAATCACTGAGTGGATTAACGAGGAAGGTGATGTAGAACTGCGTGATGCCACATCAGATTTAGGTGGCACTATGCGCTTAGGTGCACAATTATGTCATTTACTTGAAGGCACAAAAGCAGCGGAAGCTTATCAAGGTTTAACTTGTGTTGAACGTCATCGTCATCGCTATGAAGTGAATAACCATTACCGTGAACGTTTAGAAAAAGCAGGTCTTATCTTTAGTGGTTTATCATCAGATCGTCAATTGGTTGAAATGATTGAACTTCCGAATCATCCTTGGTTTGTTGCGGGTCAATTCCATCCTGAATTTACATCGACGCCACGAGATGGCCAGCCATTATTTGAAGGCTTTATTGCCGCTGCTGAAGCACACCAAAAACGTGATTTAGCATAAATATAAAATAAAAGGCCAGTCCTTGTTGTGAGGACTGGCCTTTATTTCCTGTTGCAAAAGCAATAACACTTTTAGCGGGATCACTGGGTGACAGCTTAAAGTGACGAACCATTTTTATTTTAGAAATTTAATTTTAAACTTAAATCGAGGATGTTATGGCTAAGATTATTAATGTGATTGGTCGCGAGATCATGGACTCTCGTGGTAATCCAACGGTAGAAGCTGAAGTGCATTTAGAAGGTGGCTTCATAGGAATGGCTGCTGCGCCTTCTGGCGCATCAACGGGTAGCCGTGAGGCACTTGAACTGCGTGATGGTGATAAAACACGTTACATGGGTAAAGGTGTACTAAACGCAGTTGAAAATATCAATGGCCTTATTCGCAACGCTCTAATGGGTCAAGATGCGAACTTACAAGCTGAAGTTGATCGAATTATGATCGATTTGGACGGAACAGCAAATAAAGATAAGTTAGGTGCGAATGCGATTCTTGCTGTGTCATTAGCAACGGCTAAAGCGGCGGCAGCGTCTAAAGCCATGCCTTTATATGCACATATTGCTGAGCTTAATGGAACGCCGGGTGTTTATTCTATGCCAGTGCCAATGATGAATATCATTAATGGCGGTGAGCATGCAGACAACAATGTCGATATTCAAGAATTTATGGTGCAACCTGTTGGCGCTAAAAATTTCCGCGAAGCTTTACGTATGGGCGCTGAAATTTTCCATAACTTGAAGAAAGTATTGCAAGAGAAAGGGTTAAATACTGCTGTGGGTGATGAAGGTGGCTTTGCACCTGATTTAGCGTCTAATGCTGATGCACTTGCAGTGATTAAAGTGGCCGTTGAAAAAGCGGGATATACTTTAGGTACTGACGTCACCTTAGCACTGGATTGTGCGGCTTCTGAGTTTTATAAAGAAGGCCAATATAATTTAGCCGGTGAAGGTCAAGTCTTTAGTTCAAATGGTTTTTCTGATTATTTGAAGTCATTGACTGAGCAATATCCTATCGTTTCTATTGAAGATGGGTTAGATGAATCTGATTGGGATGGTTGGGCTTACCAAACTCAAATATTGGGTGATAAAATTCAACTGGTCGGTGATGATTTGTTTGTTACCAACACTGAAATTTTAAAGCGTGGTATTGATAATAATATCGCGAACTCTATTTTGATTAAGTTTAATCAAATTGGTTCATTGACTGAAACCCTTGCTGCGATTCGTATGGCGAAAGAAGCGGGTTACACTGTGGTGATTTCACATCGTAGTGGTGAAACTGAAGATGCAACCATTGCTGATTTAGCGGTAGCGACAGCAGCGGGTCAAATTAAAACAGGTTCTTTATGCCGTTCGGATCGTGTTGCTAAGTACAATCAGTTATTGCGTATCGAAGAGCAATTGGGCGAGAATACACCTTATAATGGGTTGAGTGAAATTAAAGGGCAAGGTTAATTTCACAAAACTTGTAAAAGGCCGCCACTAGGTGGCCTTTTTTGTTGTACTATCTCATTATCCTTAGACTGAGTTCTGTTTAGACTATCATGAAACCCTTATGCTTTGTTTTAACTCTATTATTGCTTATTCTTCAGTATCGTCTTTGGTTTGGTGGAAACAGCTTATCTGAATCTTATCAATTGCAAGATCAAATTCAGATGCAGCAGAAGAGTAATGCAAAATTAATTGCCCGTAATCAAATTTTAAGAGAAGAAATCAATGATTTACGCAGTGGCACTGAAGCAATAGAAGAACGTGCACGTAATGAATTGGGTATGGTTAAGGAAGGTGAGACTTTTTACCGTGTGGTGGAAGGTGAATAAAGAATATGACAAGTAAATGGTAGAAGGTGAGCTTACGTATGTGGGATGATACAGTCATTGCGGTAGTGCCTGCGGCGGGGATTGGGCGTCGAATGGGCGCGCAAATTCCAAAGCAATATTTAATGTTAAATGAACAAACTATTTTAGGGCATACATTAGATTGTTTGCTCTCCCACCCTAAAATTGATCTTGTGGTTGTCGCATTGCATGCTAAGGATCAGTATTTTCAGGATTTGACTCAATCCCAACATATTAAATTGCGTAAAGTAATAGGGGGAGACGAACGGGCTGATTCTGTATTAGCGGCGTTGGCAACCGTCGATGGCAATGCCTGGGTATTAGTGCATGACGCAGCAAGACCTTGTTTAAGCCATGATGATATAGATAAATTATTACACTCAAGGGACAGATTTCCTCAAGGTGTCATTCTAGGATCGCCAGTCAGAGATACCATGAAGCGTACTCATAGTGAGCAAGTGATCAGTGAAACGGTTTCCCGTGAAAACTTGTGGCATGCATTAACGCCCCAGTGTTTTAGAGTGCAAGGCTTGAGAAAAAACATTGCGTTAGCTTTATCTCAACGCGTTGCTATCACAGATGAAGCGTCAGCTATGGAATGGGCAGGTGTTTCACCAGGCATTATTGAAGGGCGAGGGGATAATATCAAAGTGACTCATCCGAATGATTTGGCTTTAGCATCATTATTTTTGAATAACTTACGCCAATAATATATTGGGATCAGTATTACATAGCATTTAACTGAGAGTGAATAACAAGTGGATATAAGGATTGGGCACGGATTTGATGTGCATAAATTTGGTGGTGTGTCACCTTTAATGCTTTGTGGTGTACACGTACCCTATGAAACAGGATTAATTGCTCATTCTGATGGTGATGTTGTATTGCATGCGATTACAGACGCTATTTTAGGGGCAATGGCGATGGGGGATATTGGTCAACATTTCCCTGATACTGATGCGGAATTTGAAGGTGCAGATAGTCGTGTTTTATTGAGACATTGTAATGAGCTGGCACTGACTAAGGGTTATGAAATTGGCAACTTGGATGTCACTATTATCGCTCAAGCACCTAAAATGTTGCCTTATATTGATGCCATGAGACAAGTGTTAGTCAAAGATCTGAAGACTAAGCTGGAGAATATTAATGTGAAGGCAACGACAACGGAAAAGTTGGGTTTTACGGGACGAAAAGAAGGTATTGCGGTTGAGGCCGTAGTATTGATGAGTCAAAAGAAGAGATAAGAATAATTTCATGAGTGATTTACATTATTTATACGGTAAACCTGTATCTCAAGCGGATCTGAGAACTCATAATAGTGACTTTATAGTACAAGAGATTTTACCTTTTGAGCCAACAGGTGAAGGTGAGCACCATTTATTACATATTCGTAAAAATGGCTTAAATACTGCGGATGTGGCCAGAATATTATCTGGGTTTGCCCATGTTCATCCTAAAGAGGTGACTTATGCGGGCCAAAAAGATAAGCATGCAATAACGGAGCAATGGTTCGGTGTCCGCATTCCTGGAAAAGAAACTCCTGATTGGTCAAGTCTTGATAATGAACAATTAACTGTACTGTCTTCAAGTCGTCATAGTAAGAAATTAAGAGTTGGAGCCTTGGCGGGTAATCGTTTTACTTTGACCTTGCGTAATGTGACCAATATGGATGATGTGCTGTCTCGTTTGGAGAAAATTAAAGAAACGGGTGTTCCTAATTATTTTGGTGAACAACGTTTTGGTCACGATGGTAAAAATTTGGTTTTTGGTCGACAAATGTTTTCTGGCCGTAAAGTGAAAGATCGTAATAAACGAGGCATATACCTTTCAGCAGTGCGTTCCAATTTGTTTAATCTTGTTGTATCGGCACGTATCGCGGAACATGGTTTAACGCCTTTTCTTGGTGATTGTGTGATGCTTGCAGGCAGCAAGAGTTATTTTGTCGCGCAAGACTGGGATTTAAGCTTACAACAGCGTTTAACTCAAAAAGATATTCAATTATCAGCCCCTTTATGGGGAAGAGGAGCTCCGTTGTCTCAAGGTGATGCTGCCGATTTTGAACAGAGCGTTTTGTCTCCTTTAAAAGCGGATTGCGAAGGGTTAGAGCTGGCAGGATTAACCCAAGAAAGACGTATGATGTTATTGGTTCCCCAACATATTAATCATGAAGTCGATGGGAATGTTTTAGTCTTAAAGTTTGCATTACCTGCAGGGTGCTTTGCCACATCAGTGCTTAGAGAACTGTTTGATTATGAAGATGTGATGGAAAAGCAGCGACGAGCGCATTTTGCTGAGCAACAAAGCCAAGCACCATCAACAGGGCAGTCATGATATGAAAATCTTAGTCAGTAATGATGATGGCGTCCATGCGCCAGGTATTGAAGCATTAACAGTGTCTTTGTCACGTTTAGCGCAAGTGATGACAGTGGGACCTGATAGAAATTGCTCTGGGGCGAGTAACTCTTTGACATTAACAAACCCCCTTCGCATTCAATCTTTGGATAATGGTTATATTTCAGTGAATGGCACACCAACAGATTGTGTGCATTTAGCCATCAGAGAGCTTTATGATGATGAGCCCGATATGGTGGTTGCAGGTATTAATGCAGGGGAGAATATGGGGGATGATACTTTATATTCAGGAACAGTTGCTGCAGCGATGGAAGGGCGTTTTCTAGGTTTTCCTGCGATTGCGATTTCCTTGGTGGGATCAAATTTAACGCATTATGATACTGCCGCTGAATTTGCATACCGTATTGTGGCTGCGCTTAAAGAGCACCCCATTGCACAAAATCAAATTTTAAATATCAATGTCCCTGATCTGCCAATCGAATCAATTAAAGGCATTAAAGTGACTCGATTAGGTGCAAGACATCGAGCTGAAGGTATGGTGAAAACTCAAGATCCTGCAGGTCGAGATATTTATTGGCTGGGGCCACAAGGTGAAGAGTTAGATGCAACCGATGGAACAGATTTTGATGCAATAGAGCAAGGTTATGTTTCTGTCACGCCTCTGACTGTTGATTTAACTGCATTTTCACAATTAGCTGAACTGGAACAATGGATAACACGAGTATGAATAGGGTGGGTCCTAAATTAGCACAAAACCTCGCAAAAGGATTATTTGAGGCCGGGATTCGAGATGAAAAAGTCCTTATGGCTGTTGCTAATACGCCAAGAGAGCGCTTTCTTGATCCTGCATTAGGACACAAGGCATACGAAAATACAGCTCTGCCTATAGGGCAAGGCCAGACAATCTCTCAGCCATATATTGTGGCAAAAATGACGGAGTTATTGCTAAGTCATTCGCCTGAAAAGGTATTAGAAATTGGAACGGGATCGGGATACCAAGCGGCCATTTTAGCTCAGCTTGTGCCAAATTTATATACTGTTGAGCGGATCAAAAGTTTGCAGATCCAAGCAAGACAGAGATTAAAGCGATTAGATTTACATAATGTGGCATTTAAATATGGTGATGGTTGGTTAGGATGGGAAAATAGAGGTCCCTTTGATGCGATTATGGTCACAGCGGCTGCCAGCAGTGTGCCTGAAGCTTTATTAAAACAGCTTGCCAATGGTGGTGTGTTAGTACTGCCAGTTGGGGAGCAATCACAGCAGTTATTAAAAGTGGTTAGAGTTGGTGATAAATTCACCTCTGAAGCTATTGAATTAGTTAAATTTGTTCCTTTGGTACATGGTGAGTTAGCTTAAATTTTTAACCTAATAATACCAATTCTATTATATAAGTGATCTTTCAGCGGGAATTCAACATGCTGTAGGCAAGGTCGTTAATTGCTCCTGCA
>NZ_CANLZC010000040.1 GCF_947495455.1 uncultured Shewanella sp.
GAGCTTATTATGGTTGTTTGGAGTATTTTACCTCAAAACCCTTGATGTGGCTGCTTTATATAAGGGGACACCTAAGCCATATGGGATAGAGCTTGGCTAGCCAACGCTCGATATCTTGTGAGCGATAGCCTAAGTATTCCCACTGATCTTGTGTGGCTTCAAGTAAGGTTTGTTTCGATATGGATTTGGCATAAGTCAGTTTAAGGGCGGTATTTTGGTATGTTGGCGAAATATGGCCATTATGGGCGTATAATTCGGCTTCATACACTGTCCAAAATAAATAATCCATTTCTCCCTGTCCCAACTTAGTTAAGTGTTGAAGAGGAGCTGCGAAGGCAGGGATCGAGAGCATAAAAAGTAAAAGCCATTTGTACATACATCACCTCGATAGATCCCTGAAGATCATTTGAAGATATCGATAACCATAAATTAATAAGGGCAATAATATTGACCAAGTCAACATCAGACTGCCAATGAGCCAAGTGATTGGCCAATGTGTTTGTAAAGCGCCCGCTTGAATGCCTGCCCAATAGCTTAAGGTTCCGCCCAATGCACCAAAACAGGCGAGTAAGCCAATAGGTTGATTGATTAGCCAGTGTAAACAGTGATTTAAACTGATGACAAACATAAACCAGAGCAGTAGCAGCCATAAGGGAAAAAAAGCCATTGGGCTGTAAAAGGCGCCTAAAAAGAGTAAAAGTGCGTCTGCGGAAATCCCAATGAGGGATAAAAGTAATATTTTACTGTCAAATCTTGGACTTGGAGAACATAAAAAGTGTACTACCAATAAGCTTGCTATGATGAGTGCCGCCTGTTGGGGATACCACGCGGCGGCTGCCCAACTGGCTTGAAATAGAATGAGATTAATAATCCAAAAGCGCTTCATCTTTTAAGCCTTTGTAGTCAGGTTTTCTCGCTAGAATTTGATGGGTGCTGATCACTCTTTCACGAAAGGCCCCTTCGCAATAACTGAAGTAAAAAAGCCATAGGCGTTTAAATTCTTCATCGTACTTTTGTGGATCGAGTCCTGACCAGTTTGCCAAAAACGCGACTCTCCAATCATTAAGCGTGCGGGCGTAATGCAATCCGATATCATTGATTTCATGGATCACCATATCGGTATGGTTAGAAAAGTGTTTGGCGATTTCAGAAATAGAAGGCAGGCATCCTCCTGGAAAGATGTATTTTTGAATAAAATCGACGCCTTTACGATATTGCTCGTAGCGTTGATCGGCAATGGTAATGGATTGCAGTAACATTTTGCCGTTAGGCTTTAATAGGGCAGAGCAAGTTTTGAAAAATGTCGCTAGATATTCATGCCCAACGGCTTCAATCATCTCTATTGATACTAATTTATCGAATTGGCCGCTTAATTGTCGATAGTCTTGCTTGAGTAGGGTGATCTGGTTGGTAAGCCCAAGTGCATCAATGGTTTTTTTTGCCAAATCATGTTGCGCTTCAGAAATGGTGGTTGTGGTGACTTTGCAACCATAATGCTGTGCCATGTAAATGGCAAGCCCGCCCCAACCTGTGCCGATTTCAATGACATGATCTTGTTCATTTAGGCCTAATTGTTGACAAATAGTGTGCATTTTATGCTGTTGCGCTTGGTGCAATGTGGCATTGTGTTTTGGATATATTGCACAAGAGTAGAGCATTGAGCTGTCGAGAAAGCTTTCATATAAATCATTGCCCAAGTCGTAATGGGCTAAAATATTGCGTTTTGCACCTTGATTTGAATTTTTATTTTTAAGCCTCAACCATTGGTTTTTAAGGGTGACTAACCATTGGGTTTTACGCTCAATGGCATCTAATTGTTGTTGGCTTTTAGCCATAATTTGAATGACATGGGTTAGATTAGGGCTGCTCCACTTACCTGCAATGTATGCCTGTGCAGCGCCTATGCTGCCTTTAAAAATTAAATCTTGATAAAAGCTCACATCATGAACCTTGATTTTGCCTGATAAGGCGGCACTTTGATTGCCAAAATAATAGGTATTTTCGTTTTCTTCTATCTCTAAACTCACTGCTGTGAGTTGTTTTAAGATGTGAAAAATCAGTTGCCTATATTGCTGATCAGGTCGCATTTTTTTTATCAAGGCGTCGTATATCCATTTTAGTGAAGGCTTTTGCTTTATTGTTTGTTCCATGTCTACCTCTAAGGTTATAGTTTGACTGTTAAGTTTTACGCTTTGGGTGCTCGATAAACGGGACACGCTTAATGAATAGTTTCAGTGCTTGCCAGTAAATGCCGATAACAATTTTCAACGTCATCGATGGAACAGTCATGAGTATGCGCCAAAACTCAGTGCGACTGATGGTGTGTTTTTTAAGAGACAGGGTTGCGTCAAAGACTTTTTGCTCTTGATGATTTTCGATGTGCACCATGGCATGCTTACCAGGTGGGGTGAGACGCCAGTGATACATCATGTTAATGTCCATAAAAGGTGAGACATGGAAATTCTTCTTGATTTTCATTTCTTCACTCATGTTAATTAAATAATAATGCCGCTCTCGCCAAGGTGTGTTACTGACTTCTGCTAGCATATATTGACAGACTTGATTATCGTCGTAGCAAAAGTAGCAATTGATCGGACTAAAATAGAGGCCTAAGCAACGACACTGAACTAACATCATGGCTCGATTTTGGCTTGACCAATGGCCGCCAAGCGCGCGCACTTTATAGCTAATACGTTGTTTTAAGTTCCCTGGTTCACTTTTGATATAATCTTTTTCATGAAAACGGATGGGATTGAACCATTGCAGACCAAAAATAGGGCTGACTTGAGAGACAGTGATGAGTTCATCAAGATCCAGCCCCATCATATAAATGGCATAATTAAATTGATGGGGGATGGCACCAAATCGACGATGGCGGACGTGCCCCTTATAAATGCCGCTGTGTATTGTCATAAAGGGACACCTAAGGCTTGAGTGACATCTAAGGCACTTTTGACACCATCCTCATGAAAACCGTTATACCAATAAGCGCCGACATAATAGGTATGTTTTTGACCATTAATGACTGGGCGTTTTTGTTGTGCTTTGACACTGTGACTGTTGAGGATTGGATGGTGGTAAACAAAAGATCGCAGTATTTTAGTGGGATCTATGTACTCATTTTGATTTAAGGTGACACAAAAGGTGGTCTTACTATGGAGTCCTTGAAGAATATTCATATTGTATGTTACACAAGCCGGGCAGGTTTTATCATTATCCAGTTTGTAATTCCAGCTGGCCCACGCCCGTGATTTTTGTGGCAGTAAATCTGTATCGGTATGGAGTACGACATCATTACGACTATAAGGGATTGCAGTTAATATGTCGGTTTCACTTGGTGTTGGATCGGCGAGTAAGGCCAACGCTTGATCAGAATGGCAGGCAAAAATCACCTCATCAAAACGATGTTTGTCACCATTGTGCATTTCAATCGTGACACCTTGGGGTTGGCGACTGATATGGTTAATTTGACAGTTGAGTAAAATAGGCCTTTTTAATTGTGCTTGAATGGCTTTGACATAGGAGTGAGAGCCGTCTGGGATCACATACCATTGAGGTCTATCGAGGACATTGAGTAAACCATGATGATAGAAAAATTGAATAAAAAATTTAAGTTCAAAGGCTTGCATCGTTTCTAAGCTAGTGGACCAAATAGCGGCTCCCATAGGGAGAATGTAGTGCTCACTGAAAAATGTCGAGAATCCTTGTTGTTTAAGGTATTGGCCTAAAGTGAGAGTGGGGTCGATATTGTGTTGTGAGTAAGTGCGTTTGCAATCACGGTTAAACCTGATTATTTCCCGTAAAAACCGCCAAAACTGCGGTCGAAAAAGATTGCGCCTTTGAGCGAACAAGGAGTTGATATTATGTCCATTATACTCAAAACCTGAATGGCTATTATGAACACTAAAGCTCATTTCGGTTGCTTGGCGTGATATGTTGAGTCGCTTCAGCAACTGATTAAAATTGGGATAAGTGCGGTCATTAAAAACAATAAACCCAGTATCGATAGCTAAGGTTTGATCTTGATGAGTAATATCAACTGTTGCCGTGTGTCCACCCACATAATTATTTTTTTCAAACACAGTGACATCATACTGCTTATTCAGTAAATAGGCGCAAGTGAGGCCGGATATTCCAGAGCCAATAATGGCAATTTTTTTCATTCTTTTATCATCCTTGTGGCGATCTTTTGCCAAATTGACAGAGGTAAATATCGCAATAACTTCATGACGCAGACAAATACAATGGGAAAATTAATGATGGATTTTCCTTTAGCAATGCCGCGAATAATTTTGATAGCGGCTTGTTGGCTGTCCATTAACATTGGCATAGCAAATTGATTGCGCTTGGTCAGTGGTGTGTCCACAAATCCTGGATGGATAAGGGTGGTGTTGATTTGGTGCTGGTGCAATGAAATCGATAAGGTTTGACTCAAGTAACTTAATGCTGCTTTTGACGCGCCATAAGCTTCAGCTCTAGGCAGAGGTAACAAAGCTGCACTTGAACTAATAAACACGACTCTGCCTCCTTTTTTGATATGTTTAAGCCAGTTTTGGAGCCCATAGGCAATAGCAATAAGGTTAATATGTATGATCCTTTCAAATTTTTGTGCATCAAAGTCAATGCAATCATCGATATATTCACAATTTCCGGCATTAAAAATAAGTAAGTCAATAGGGGCATCGAGCTGAGGGTAATCTTGATAATCGGTCAAATTAAAACAAAGCGTGTTGATGTTGGAACTTAACGCTGTGAGTTGTTCTAATTTTTGTGGATTGCGACCACAAGCAATGACTGTATCGCCTTGCTTGGCATATTCCCGTGTTAGCTGATAGCCAATGCCTGAGGTTGCACCTGTAATGAGAATTCTCATGATTGACTCGCTCTGTGTTTGATGTGAGTAATAACATGGCCTAAAACGGGAATGTGTTCATAAATCATGGCACCTAAATCCAAATAATCACGATGAAAGATCACTTGTTCATCTTGAGCTTTTAAGTGTGAGTGGCCTTGGATTGTGATGGGACGTTTGCCGTTTAATTTTTTATGGCAAAAGATCATACTCCAATAGATGGCTGCTTCATGCTTTTGATAAAAAGTATGCTCTATTTGAAACTGACAACTGATAATGTTCTGGTACATTCGTTCGAAATAGTGGAGTAAATTATCGACTCCTTTGACCGTGTGCATTGGATCGGTAAAGTGAACATCGCTGTGGTAAACCTGTTTGATTAACCCTAAGTTATCTGTGCCGAGCCGATTGTATAGCTCAACAAATGCCTTTAACCATAGTGGATCTGCCATTATTATCTCCTGAGTGGAACTATCATTATTCTCTTGACTTTCAATTAACTGTGTTAACGCATTTGCGATCCTTTTTTAAAAAAATCAAGTGCTCTTAATCTTGCCTGCTTATGTTCCACAAGTGCTGGCCAGTAATGAGCTGTTTTAGAATATTGTTTCAGGTAGTTGTGGGGAAAATGGATCGCTTTATTGGGCACAGCATGCAATTCGGGTAAATATCGACGAATAAAATCCCCGTTAGGATCAAATTTTTGACTTTGAAGTATGGGATTGAAAATTCTAAAATAGGGCTGTGCATCACAGCCTGTACTTGCGGCCCACTGCCAACCTCCATTGTTGGCACTGAAGTCGCCGTCAATCAAGTGAGACATAAAAAATTGCTCGCCCCAATGCCAATCAATCAACAGGTGTTTAGTTAAAAAGCTGGCCACGATCATTCTTAGGCGATTATGCATCCAACCGGTTTTCAATAATTGACGCATGGCGGCATCGACAATCGGATAGCCTGTTTTTCCTTGGCACCATGCATTGAAATGATCCATTGAATTGAGCCAAGGTAAGTGCTGATATTGACGTTGAAAACATTCTCCTTGGATCAATGTTGGAAAGTGAAACAGCAAGTGCTTGTAAAAATCACGCCATATAAGTTCATTAAGCCAAGAAAAATGCGGGTGTTCAGTATCAAAGAGGACTTGAGGCTGGGCTTGAATGAGTTGAGTGGCCACTAAGCGAGGGCTAATGGCCCCTATTGCAAAATAGGGGGAAAGTCCTGATGTGCCTTTAATGGCGGGAAAATCACGATCTGCTGTGTAGTCTTGTACCTTTTTTTGTAAAAATAGTGGCAGTACTTGGGTCATCATTTGATGACTCAGAGGCCAAGCCTTGGAGCTTTTTCTGGGATAATCAAATTGAAAAGCCTGAGCAGGTACGGCTTGCATGGAAGTCTGTGTGCCTGACTCTGCAGGATGAACACTCGTATGTTGGTTAGGCGTGTCAACACATTCGATGCCGTTTGTTTGTACATAGGTTAACCATGCTTTTTTAAAGGGTGTAAAGACTTTGAACATTTGTCCTTGTTTATTGAGTATTTTTCCTCGCGTTACCAGAATATCTGATTCAAACAAGGTCAGCTCAAATGAAGCGTCTTGTAAGGCATTATCGCGCCTCATTTCGTTGGTTTCATGCTCACGATTGGCAAAAACTTGTGTGATAGTATGTTGCTGACAATAAAGCCTTAAGGCTTTATTTTGTGTGTTATAACATTGGGCTGATAAGTGAATGAGTGTGATCCCAAATGAAGCCAGTTGTTGCTTGAGCATGTTTAAATGTCTTGCAATAAAATCGGCTTGAATAGGAGCCATATGATGTTGTTGCCACTGAAGGGGGGTTGAAATATACAAGGCGGTGGTCGCCCCTGATCGTATGGCTTGCACTAAAGCGGGGTTGTCGTGAACGCGAAGATCACGACGTAACCAAAGTAAGGAATTCAATAGCCATACCTCAATTTAAGGGGTTCTGGATGTGGATTAAGGTAAGCTTGCTGGCTTAAATATTCATTAGGGAACTCACGTAAATAATGCTTGATCAATGTTAATGGCACTAATAGTGGCGTCAAACCTTTACGATAAGAGGCAATGACTTGAGTCAGCTCTGCTCGTTTGTCTTTATTTAAGTGTTTTTTAAAGTAACCTTGTAAATGCTGTAGCGTATTAGTGTGAGATTTTTTTGAGGCTAAGTGACGCAATGCGTCCATGAGCAAATGGATGTACTCATCGCCTAACGCATCAATGGATAGAGTGGATTGGGTTCCTATTAATTGCCCAAGTTTACGGTAGCTTTCAGAATGATGACTCATAACTAAATATTTGACTTGGCTGTGAAACTTGATCAGTTTGCGCTTGCTTAAGCCGCTGGCTTTAAGTGTTAGCCACTTTTGATAGGTGAAAATGCGAGTAATGAAGTTTTCACGTAATAGTGGATCGTTAAGGCGGCCATTTTCTTCCACTGGTAAGGCGGGGTTGGCGTCCATGATTTGACGAGCAAATAGCCCTATACCCACTGCACTTGAGCCTTTACCGTGATGATGATAGACCTTTACTCTTTCCATGCCACAAGTTGGGCTTTTTGCACAAAAAATAAATCCTGCCAGATCCGAGCAAGTGTTGGCCATGTCTTTACCATATTGGGTGATGGCCATAGTGACATTCTGGCTGCCATCGGGGCGTGAAAGAAGGATTTGCCCGTCTTTTTCTATTTGCCGAATGGTTTTTCTCGGAGTGGAAAGGCCCACTGCAACTTCAGGACAAATGGGTTTGAATTGTACATACTGACTCAGTTGTTCAGTGCAAAACACAGAGCGTTTATGTCCTCCGTCAAATCGAACATTTTGCCCCATGACACAGGCGCTAATACCTATCTTCACTTTGTTGATTATGTTACTCATTAGGGTACTCCGCTCCTTATTAGTAAATTAATTTACCAAGAGGATTTAATATTTGTGATATGCCTTGAGTAAATTTAAGCGCGTCACTGGAAACGGTGAGGCAAACACAGCCACTTTTTGAAACGGGCTGATGAGTATGTTCATCATTTAACCAGATAAAGTCTCCAGCTTGATAGGTGCCCATCTCATCTTCAAAGCTACCTTGTAATAATAAGGTGATTTCAAATCCTTTGTGAGTGTGCCGAGGTACACTGCCTGTTTTGGCTATACTCAATAAGCTCATTCTGCGTTCATCATCATCGACATTGAGTCGAGATCGAGATATTTTTCCTATGCCTTGCCATTCGTTAAGTGCAATAGACTGTAACGCCATTGGCAAAGGGAGGCGTTGACCTTCGACTTCAATTTCTGTAATGGTTTTAGGTAGCGAAAATGTGTCTTCTTGTGGGCTGTTGATGATTTTATTGATGAGATCGGTGTCAGGTTCACTCATTGGCACATGGACAGTGTCAGTTCCGTGAATATCGTTATCAGCTAATTGAAAGTGCAGCGAGGCGGCTTCTTCAGTGAGCTTGGCCACTTTTTGCTGGCAAGCAGTGCACATTTCAATATGACTAGACACTATGATTGATAGACTAATGCTTAAATCGGCTTCGACGAAACGGGTGAGTATTGCGTCTGAGGGATGGTAATTAATCATGATGTTGTTCTCCCAATTGCTGCTTGAGTTTGGAAAGTGCAAGCCTGAGGCGAGATTTTACGGTTCCTAGCGGCACATTCAGTCGCTTCGCCAGTTGCTCTTGCGAGAGTTCGTCATAATAAATGCCTTTGACCACCTCTTGTTGAGCTGGGGGGAGGGTATCAATGCAATTGAGTAATTGTTTGTCTTGTAAGTGATCGCTAAAGTTGTGATGCTGCGTTGTTGATTCACCTATATCTTCTAATGGCCAAATATTATTTGAAAAAATGTGCTCAGATTGCGTTTTCATTTTGCGCAGCATGTCAAAGCTGGTGTTGCGCATGATGGTAAATACCCAAGTGGTGGCAGCCCCTTTGCTTTGTTGGTATAAGTGGGCTTTTTTCCAAACATTCGTCATGGTTTCTTGAATGAGCTCATTGGCCATGGCATCACTGTTGAGCTTGCTAATGCCAAATTGTTTTATTTTTGGTGCAAAAAACTGAAAAAGCAGAGTGAAAGCGTGCTTATCTTTGTTGTCTGCGACCGCACGAAGGCAACGACTTAGCTCCACAGTCTGGGAAGCATGAAGTGGAATATGATACTCCTTATCCTGTTCGTATTTCTGTATGCCTACCTGCATTTTAGACCAACTCTTTGATGTGTTTATACTCCAATACGGTTGAATTTGAAATAAGGATCACTTTAATGTCGTTATTGTTATTATTTTTCTCTACCACGAGGTGATGACTTTTTAGCTGACAACAAAAGTTAGTCGACAACAAAAGCGATTGCGGTGCGGCTTATGTTTTAGTCTAAATGGGGGATGTTGCTTTTAAGTATTTATTGGTACTGTTTTTTTATTAGGAATAAAGCCTCAATAATAGGAAAAGCCTATTCATGTTTAGTGCTATAAATTATCGACTGAGTATTTTTGCCATGATCCGTGCCATGATGCTTGATGTGCGTGCATGTTCCGGCGGTGAGTGATGAGTATGGCAGCTTCTCAATCAAAACAATATTGGCAGGCGAATGTTCGCTTGGTGTTGAGTTTACTGTCTATTTGGGCTTTTGTGTCTTTTGGTTGTGGCATCTTGTGGGTGGATATTCTCAATCAAGTGACTTTTTTTGGTTTTAAACTGGGATTTTGGTTTGCCCATCAAGGCAGTATTTATGTGTTTGTCGTGCTTATCTTTATCTATGTTCGGCAAATGAATCGGCTTGATAAGCGCTATGAAGTACAAGAAAATGAAAGTGATTCATCAAATCATGGAGATGCACAATAATGGATGTGCAAATGCTCACTTTTATGATGATTGGCGCCAGTTTCGTTTTGTATATTGTCATAGCCCTATGGAGCCGAGCAGGTTCAACGAAAGAATTTTATATTGCTGGCGGTGGTGTACATCCTATAGCCAATGGTATGGCTACGGCGGCAGATTGGATGTCGGCGGCATCTTTTATTTCCATGGCGGGTCTCATTTCATTTATGGGATACGATGGCGGTGTATTTTTAATGGGCTGGACTGGCGGCTATGTGCTGTTAGCACTGTGTCTTGCGCCTTATCTGCGTAAATTTGGCAAGTTTACCGTGCCTGATTTTATTGGCGATCGTTATTATTCTCAAGCGGCTCGAACGGTTGCCGTGATCTGCACCATTTTTATTTCTTTTACTTATGTTGCAGGGCAAATGCGTGGTGTGGGGGTGGTGTTTTCACGTTTTTTAGAAGTGAATATTGTGATTGGTGTCTTGATTGGCATGGCAGTGGTCTTCTTTTATGCCGTATTAGGGGGAATGAAAGGGATCACTTATACCCAAGTCGCCCAATATTGTGTATTAATTTTCGCGTATTTAGTCCCTGCTATTTTTATCTCAGTCATGATGACAGGTCATGTTATTCCTCAGTTTGGTTTTGGGGCGACAATGCATGATGGTTCAGAGATGTATTTATTGCATAAACTCGATGCCTTATCCCATGAACTGGGTTTTTCCGCTTATACTCAGGGTGATAAGAGTAAACTCGATGTGTTATTTATCACCTGTGCATTGATGGTCGGAACGGCGGGTTTACCTCATGTTATCGTGCGTTTTTTTACTGTTCCTCAAGTTAAGGATGCCAGAAAATCAGCAGGTTGGGCATTGTTCTTTATTGCGTTACTCTATACCACAGCGCCATCAATTGCGGCTTTTGCACGTGTGAATATGATTAGCACTATTAACGGTGAGAATAATCAAGGGGTCTTGCATGACAATGCGCCAGATTGGATAAAAAACTGGGAGAAAACCGGATTAATTCAATGGCAGGATAACAATAGTGATGGGCGCATGTATTATTCAGGTGATGCTCGCAACGAGATGATCATCGATCGTGATATCATGGTATTAGCTAACCCTGAGATCGCCAATCTGCCTAATTGGGTGATTGCGCTGGTGGCGGCTGGAGGGATTGCAGCGGCGCTGTCCACATCGGCGGGCCTGTTACTGGTGATTTCATCGGCGATTTCCCATGATTTATGTAAGCGCAACCTCATGCCCAATATTACTGAAAAACAAGAATTATTATTTGCGCGTGTGGCGGCTGGTATCGCGATTGGTGTGGCAGGATATTTAGGTGTTCATCCACCGGATTATGTGGCGTCGGTGGTGGCATTTGCTTTTGGGCTTGCCGCATCATCATTTTTTCCTGCGATTATTATGGGTATTTTTTATAAGGCCATGAACCGTGAAGGGGCGGTAAGTGGTATGCTTTGTGGAATAGGTTTTACGGCCTCATATATTATTTATTTTAAATTTATCGCGGCGCCAGGTATGAATGTGCCTGAAAATTGGTGGTTTGGTATTTCACCTGAAGGCATTGGTACCTTAGGAATGCTTATTAATTTTATTGTGGCCTTTATTGTGTGCAAATTAACACCTAAAACACCCGATAGCATAAAGGATTTAGTCGACTCCATTCGTCGCCCAGTTTAGGTGATAATGATAAGTTTATGATATATGTTTAAATGTCCGTTAATTGTTTTACCAAGAAATCGACACAGAGTTGTATTTTGGGAATTTGATATTTGTTACGTTCATAAAGTAAAAAAATACCTATGTCACGATTGGGAGCGACTGTGAGGGGACTTTCGGTGGGGACTTCTATTAATGTTTTTGTTTTCAGGTGATCATAGAGGCTCCAATTTGGAATTAAAGCGAGGCCGCGATGGTTTAATAAGGCCGTTGCCAAGGCTTTGGCGTTGTTACTGATTAAAGAGGGGGATAGGGTTAACGTTTCCCATTGGGGCTTATCGGAATGTTTATTATTTAAATAGTGCCAGTCGATGAGACCATTTGGTCCTCTATATTGTAGGGTAGATGCCGTTTGTATACTTGCTGCTGTTAATGGGAGTGGTTGACCTAGCCTTTCGATGTATTGTGGGGTTGCAACCAAGATAAATTGATTACTTGATAATCGTTTTGCTATCACATGTTCATCTGGCGCATAGCCCCCTCGAATGGCAATATCTATAGGGTCTTTGCCTAAACTGATAATGTCATCACTATAATGTAAGTCGAAAATAATATTCGGGTATCGTTGTGAAAATTGCTCCAGAAGAGGGGGCAATTTTTGCTCTCCATATGAAGGCATACAACTGATTCTGATCAACCCACTGGGTGCATCATGTTGTTGGCTGATCAGTTCATCTGCTTGATCCAATTGTGCCATCCCTTTGCTTATCAGAGTGTAATATAACTTGCCCAGCTCGGTAACTTCAACTTGGCGAGTACTTCTTTGTAAGAGTGTGACGCCAAGTGAGGCCTCAAGATCGCGAATACGGCGAGAAATGGAAGATGCGGGAACGTGGAACTCTTGTGCAACTGCTGTAAAACTATCAAGTTCTGCAACGCGTTTAAAATAACGTAATGCTCTAATTTTATCCATTATTGGCTCTAAAAGATGCTGTTATGGGTCAAAAACCGCTTTATTATTGCTTAAAAGACAAAAGCTTTCTACTGCTTTGGGACTGTTTCCAATGGCCATGAATAAGTAGCATTGGCTTTAACAAGTCAATTGTCAAAATAAGTGGAATAATAATGAAAGCATTAAGAATGACCCAATACGGTGATATTGAAACCAGTCTAGCATTTCAGGAAATGGCGATCCCGCAGCCTGCGGATAACGAAATTTTGGTGAAAGTGCATGCGGCGAGTATTAACCCTATTGATAGTAAAATATTACGAGGTGATTTTAAAGCGCTAAAAAAGATTGAGTTCCCTGCAGGTATTGGACGGGATGTGAGTGGAGAAGTGATCGGGGTAGGGATTAAGGTAACAGAATATCAAATAGGCGATGACATTTTTGCACGTGTGAGTGAGGAGCATGTGGGCACGCTTGCCGAATTTATGCTCATTGATGCTGCCCATGTGGCTAAAAAACCGCAAAATTTGTCTTATCAAGAGGCTGCGAGTATTCCTTTAGTGGGATTGACCTCTTATCAAGCAATGCTTCAAATTGGTATGTTGAAGCAAGGTGAGAAAGTACTTATTCATGCAGGCTCTGGTGGCATTGGTTCGATGGCGATTCAATTAGCGAAATCAGTGGGGGCCTATGTGATCACGACGACGAGTACGGCTAATGTGCCTTGGGTGAAAGCCTTGGGAGCAGATCGTGTTATTGATTATAAAAAAACGGATTATTTGGATCTGCTGACAGGTATTGACCTTGTTTACGATACGCTTGGTGGTCAATACACTTTGGATGCATTTAAGGTGATAAAGTTAGGAGGACGTGTGGTGTCTATTGCTGGAGAGTTAGATCCTCAAACAACGAAAATGCTTGGGCTTAATTGGGTTATTCGAACCTTGCTTGGTTTTAAGTCACGGATGATTATGAAAGCCGCGAAAAAGAAGTCCGCGTTATATCGCATGGTATTGATGCAGGCAAATGGTGAACAGCTCAAAGAACTTAAAGCATTATACCAAGATAATGTTATTCAACCTGTTATTGATAAACATTATGCTTTTAAAGACAGTAAAAGCGCTTTGTCTTATTTAAATTCAGGGCGAGCTAAGGGAAAGGTAGTGATTTCATTATTGAATGATTAAAACCAGTAGATCATTATGCTCTAATGCTGGGGTGAATATACACAAAAACGGGGTGAATATGGTATTAGAAGGCATTGGCACTGCTGGCATGCTCATTCATTTTGTTGTGGTTTTTGTTTGCAGATTTACGCTTGGAACTTACGATAGAGTAAAGGGTTTAGTTGACTCCATTTGTTGAGCATGTGAGTTAACCTGAACTCGGGATAAGCAGCGCCGCTTAATAGCGCTATTTTTGCCCCTATCTGTGTTGTGCTTTCTACTAATAGCCTGCTATTAGATACGAAATCTCGCCTTGATATCGACAAAAATTGCAGTATTAAGCCAATTTCGAAAATAGAGGATAACCCAATTTAATTTAATTTGTTGATATTAAAAGAATTCCATAATATTGTTGACACTCATTATCCTGAGTTCAGGTTAGTTAATGTCATCAATGATTTTTGATGGATTACATCTTTTGTACTAGCTAATAAGTGCGATAGTTGAATATCGACTATAATCAGTATTAATGGTGCGAAGTAAGGTATTGCAATGGAGTGCAATAAGATGCAAGAGACATGGAAAAGCATTATTTTACGATTGAAATATGAACTTAAGTATGTCGCCATTTTTAGTTTTTTTATTAATCTTCTAATGTTGGCTTTGCCACTTTATAGTTTACAACTCTTTGGCAGAGTATTAGCCAGTTCAAGTATCGATACTTTATTAAATCTTACCTACTTAGTCATTTTTCTTTTAGTGACACAAACTTGCTTGGATTTTTTTCGTAATAAATTGATGCAGCAAAGTGGCTTGAAACTTGAAATGAGTTTGAGTTTACCTTTGGTGAGTCAAGCGATTAAAGATTCTGCAAAAGGAGGAGGAATTAATAAGCAAAGCTTACTGGATGTTCGCGAAGTCAAAAGCGTGTTATTGACGCCTTCGACAAGTGCTATTTTTGATTTACCTTGGGTTGTGGTGTTTATTTTAGTGTTATATATGCTTCACCCTCTTTTAGGTATTACGGCTACAGTGGGCGCCATAGCCTTATCCTTGCTCGCTTATGGTGTAAAGAAAGCTGCACTATTGACCGATAATGAGGCATCACAAGCCGTTATTGCTAGTGGTATGCAAATTAATGATATTTTAAGACATTCTAGTTCATTACAAGCTATGGGAATGGCATCTAATGTGGCTAAGCACTGGGGAAAAAGTCATAAACATTTACTTTTTCTGCAATGGTTGGTGGCGGATAAAGTTAGCATGATGCTAGTGCTAACTCGATTAGTGAGAACGTTACTTCAAGTGGCTGTTATTGGTATTGGAGTCGGGTTGGTGTTATCGCAACAACTGGGTGCAGGTGAAATCATTGCAGCGTCTATTATTTTAGGCAGAGCGCTGGCCCCTATCGAACAAGCGGTTGGTAGTTGGAAAAATTGGGAGTCTGCTTGGAATGCTTATCAAAGTTTATTAGTTTCTATAGCAAGAGAACCTGAAGTGGCCAAAACGACATTGCCCGCCCCGAAAGGGGAGTTTCATCTCGATAAAGTGATATACCGCACCTCTATTCAACAAGCACCGATATTACAGAATATCAGTTTTAAACTGCAAGCAGGTTTATCTTTGGCCATTATTGGTCCAAGTGGTTCGGGTAAATCGACATTAGTGAAGTTATTAATGGGGATCATTCAGCCAACGGCGGGTAAAGTTAAATTAGATGGCGCCTGTATCAGTCAATGGAATGCTCAAGAATTAGGGCATTATATTGGGTTTGTCTCTCAAGATGTTGAAATCCTTGCAGGCACAGTGGCACAAAATATTTGCCGATTTTCTGATGCAAAGCCTGATGACATTATTAATGCGGCAAAGCAGGCTTGTATTCATGAATTGATTATTGCACTACCCGAAGGATATGAGACCTTACTGGGGGAAAATGGTGTGCAAATCAGTGGTGGTCAAAAACAGCGTTTAGCATTGGCAAGAGCGCTTTTTTCTAAGCCTAAAGTTCTTATTTTAGATGAACCTAATTCCAATTTAGATCCTGAGGGTGAAGTGGCATTGGCTATTGTACTACTGAACTGTAAAGAAAATAACATCACAGTCATCATGATAAGTCACCGTGCCGGATTCTTAAGGCAAATGGATTGGGTGGTGTGTTTACGTGATGGCCGCATAGAGAAAGCGGGCCCCAAAGAAAAATTTATTTCAGATATTCAAGAGATCAGTCAGCAAACGAATCAAAGCGTCGAAGCAGTGGATAAGCCTAAAGCATTGAAGCAGTAAGGAGTGTGCTATGGATAGCAATATGGTCTTTAATACCAAGAGGCTCATCCAATTTGGGATCGGCATTATTATTTTTGCTATTGGTGGTTTTGTGTTGTGGGCTTCAATGGTCAAAGTCGATGCGGCCGCCGTCGCTTCAGGGACTCTAGTGGTTGAAAGTCAGAGAAAGAAAATTCAGCATCTCCATGGTGGACAAGTTAAACAGATTCTGGTGAAGGAAGGGCAAAAAGTGATAAAAGGTCAAGCCTTAATCGCCTTGGCCGATCATCAAGTCGAAGCTGATTTTCAGCGCGTGTTATTAAAAGTGCTCAATGCACAGGCTCAGATAGACAGAGCTACCGCCTTATTAAAAGGGGAGCGTGAGCTTAACTTTTCTCCTTTACTGCTTGAACATGAACAAAGAATCGAGATAGTGCAGTTGATGGCGATGCAATTGCTCATGTTTGAGAGGCAGCAATCTGATGATGAGCATGTTAAGCAGCAATTTGATTTTAAAAAAAGACAAATTAAGCATTCCCTTGATGGTATTGCTCTTGAAATAAAGTCGATTCAGCAACAGTTGGCCTTGGTGAGAGAAGAAGTGCATATGAATGAAGTCCTGCTTGCCGATGGTTATGTTTCAAAATCTCGCCATTTATCCATTCAGCGAACCCAAGCTAGCATCGAAGCCACTTTGATCCAGCTTGAGTCCAAGCAAGCTGTCACTCAAGCCCAATTAGGTGAATTAGAGCAAGGTTATAATAGCCACTTTGCTAAATCTCAACAAAGGCTTGCAGATCATATTCAAAAGCAGAGACAGCTTAGAGATGAAGCGGCGCAGTTGTTAACTGCACATACTGAAACAAGGCAAGACATTAATATACATGCAGAACATAGTGGTACTGTTGTTGCCATGGAAGTGCATGCCATTGGAGAGGTGGTTTCTCCTGGGCAAGTGGTGATGGAATTGGTACCAGATTCTGATGCGATTATTGTCGAAGCTTACGTCAAACCAGAAGATATTGATGTGGTTTATGCTGGGTTACCCGCTCAAGTGAGATTAACCGCTTATGATGGTAGACATGTTGCGCCCATTGAGGGAGAAATTATTCATGTATCTGCCGATCGTTTCTTTGCCACTAATATGAAAGACACGGATGGTTATTTAGTCAAAGTGAAGTTAAGTGGAAGGGGTTTGCAGAACAAAGCCATTAAGCTTTATCCCGGAATGTCTGCCGATGTCTATATAGTGCTCGCCCCTAGAACTTTACTTGATTATCTTGTTTCACCTTTTACTCATTCATTTAATTCAGCCTTTAGAGAAAGTTAGCCTCACTGAAGACACAAATATTCAGTCATGTAGTTGAGTCATCATTTAGGTTAAAAGGAGCTTACCATGGAAAAAACAGATAAAGATGATGTGTTGATTGGCACTCATATTGATGATGATATCGATGGTGGTAGTGGTAATGATGTGATCGATGGTAAAGCCGGTGATGATTATCTTATTGGTGGTAAAGGCAACGATAGTATATCCGGCCAAGAAGGCAAAGATTTCATTCTAGGCGATCAAATGTTGGCCGATCCCAGTACCCCTGTAACACCTGTTGTAGAAACAAAAGAGACAACTGCATGGGGAGTAGAACAAAGTGTCTATGACAGTGATTTAGCAATCGAAAACGGTTTAAGTCAAGTTTCGGCTAACGAGGTTGCGACTCAAAATATTGCTGTTGATCAATTTGTGAATAACGATGGAGGACACTTTTCACTTAACCTTCACTTACCAGAGGGGAGTCCTGCACTGACGAGTAATAATGCCTTGTCAGTGAATATTATGGGAGAAGATTTAACGGGGCAAATGGTCATTGTGGCAACGGCTTTGCTCAATGATCAAGGCGATGGCGTAATGCAGCTTGATTTTGAACTCTCTCCCGAGCAAATCAATCTAAATGAAGATATTCAAATTCAGTTACAAACTTCTGAGCCGGATCTTGTTATTGATATTGATCGTGTTGAGTTGGTGACTCATAACATGTATGACGATGTCATAGAAGGGGGAGAAGGTGACGACGTTATTATGGGGCAGCAAGGGGAAGATACTCTCAGTGGTGGCTTGGGGGATGATCAATTAGAAGGGGGAATTAATAATGATCACCTTTATGGTAACGAAGGTGACGACTTATTAATGGGAGGGCAAGGTGACGATGTTCTCAGTGGGGGAGTAGGAGCAGATGTACTTATGGGAGGAGATGATGCCGATCTCCTGCAAGGAGGAGCAGGCGATGATGTCATCATGGGTGAGCTTGGTGATGATACCTTATTTGGCGGGGAAGGTAACGATCAACTCATAGGAGATGATGGAGATGATAAGTTATCAGGAGATGCGGGTCATGATCAGTTATATGGCGGCCAAGGAGATGATTTACTTGAAGGTGGCACAGGAGATGACTTTTTACAAGGGGATGAAGGTGACGATGTATTAATGGGAGGAGAAGGTGAAGATGTACTGGTGGCTGGCACTGGGATGGATCATTTATCCGGTGGCAGTGGTTCAGATACCCTTTTAGCCGGTGAAGGGGATGATCTTCTTTTAGGCGAAGAGGGAAATGATACCTTATTTGGGGAAGAAGGGAACGATCACTTAGAAGGAGGCTTAGGAAATGATGAGCTTCATGCTGGCAGTGGGGATGATGTGCTTTTGGGAGGTGAGGGAGATGATGTGTTATACGGCCTCTCTGGCAGTAATTTATTAGATGCAGGTGATGGGCAAGATACTGTCTTTGGGGGTAAAGATAAGGATCATATTATTGCAGGCTCAGGTGATGATTTAGTTTATGCCGAAGCGGGTGATGATACTGTATTTGGAGGGGAAGGACGCGATCAACTTTATGGTGGAGAAGGTGACAACACCATTGATGCGGGCTCAGGTGATGATGCACTTTATGCGGGCTCAGGCGATGATCATTTAATGGCGGGTGAGGGAGACGATCATATTTATTCCGGAGCTGGGGACAACATCATTGATGCGGGCTCAGGCGATGATACTGTTTATGCTGGCAATGAGAGAGATATGATTACTGCTGGCATGGGAGATGATGTGGTTTATGCCGAAGGTGGGCAAGACAATATCGATGGGGGCAGTGGAGATGATTTGATTTATGCAGGCGCACAAGACGACATTGTCGAGGGGGGAAGTGGTGATGATACCCTTTTTGGTGATGATGGTGATGATGTGATATCGGGGGGAGTGGGGCAAGATATTTTATTTGGAGGGGCAGGAGACGATACGTTAACAGGTGGACTGGGTGACGATGAGATCAGAGCCGGAGAAGGGAATGATGAATTATATTCTGGCAGTGGGAATAACCTACTCGATGGTGGCAGCGGTGATGATGTACTAATGGCCCAAGAGGGAGATGACGTGCTATTAGGTGGGGGGGGCAATGATGAGATTTTTGCTGCCGGCGGCAGCGATACCATAGATGCGGGAGCGGGAGATGATATTGTCGAAACGGGCTTGGGAGATGATGTGGCCTTTGCGGGAGGTGGGAATGATATTGTTAAAGGAGAGATGGGGAATGATCAATTGTTTGGCGGCGGTGGTGATGATGTACTGTTGGGCGGGGAAGGTAACGACAGTCTTTATGGGGGAGATAATGAAGACCACTTAGTCTCTGGTATAGGGGATGATTTACTCGACGGTGGCAGTGGCAATGATGTACTGGAAGGAGAAGAAGGAGCGGATAGGTTAATTGGCGGAAGTGGTGCTGATTTACTCTATGGTGGGAAGGATGACGATCTTCTATCTGGTGATGGCGGTAATGATAGTTTGTTTGGTGAAGAAGGTGACGATAGTCTTTATGCAGGAGCGGGTGACGATATTTTATTAGGAGGTCAAGGGAATGATTTACTCTATGGTGGAGAGGGGAATGATGAATTAATAGGGGGTGAAGGTTATGACGAATTATATGGTGAAGGTGGAAATGACACCTTACGGGCAGAGGACGAATTAGGGCTACTGTCTGGTGGAGAAGGACACGATACGTTAATCGGTGGAAGTGCGAATGATGTGCTTTATGGTGATGGAGGAAATGACACTATTACCGCAGCAGAAGGAGATAACTTAGTGTCTGGAGGCCGCGGTGACGATGTGATTTCTGCTGGCAGTGGTCAAGATATTATTTTTGCGGGCAGTGGTGATGATGAAATCGTGTCTGGTAGCGGTGACGATCGTGTCTTTGGTGAGGCTGGCGATAACACTATCTCCACAGGGCAAGGCAGTGATGAGATTTATGGTGGTATTGGATCAGACACAGTTTATGCCGGAGAGGATGCCGATATAGTGTATGGCGGTGAAGGCAATGATCACCTTTTTGGACAAGTTGGAGATGACTTTCTTGATGGGGGATTGGGTAAAGATACCATTAGTGGTGGAGAAGGTGATGATACCGCCTTTGGCGCTGGTGGAGATGATGTTATAGCGGGAAATGAAGGGAAAGATAGCCTCTTTGGTGGCGAAGGGGCTGATACCGTTTCGGGTGGAGAAGGGGATGATCGACTCTTTGGAGAGTCAGGGAATGACACGCTAGTGGGAGGAATGGGGCAAGATGAGCTATATGGCGGTGAGGGAGATGATAAGCTGCAAGGCAATGAAGGTGATGATTTGTTATACAGTGGTAGCGGCCATGATGAAGTGCTAGCGGGTGAGGGGGCCGATATTGTTGATGCTGGCACGGGTGATGATCGCGTGAAAGGTGAAGCGGGTGATGATGTGATCTTTGGTGGTGAGGGCCAGGATGAACTATCAGGCGGGCAAGGTAGTGATAAATTATTTGCAGGTGACGGTAATGATACCTTAGATGGCGGAGAAGGTAATGATGAATTACATGCACAAAGTGGTGACAACCTTTTAAAAGGGGGGGCTGGAGACGATACGCTTTATGCAGGAGTGGGTGATGATACCTTGGAGGGAGGGGAAGGAGAAGATCGCTTAGAAGCTTTAATTGGTGATAACCAATTATTCGGTGGCGCGGGTGATGATAGCTTAGTGGCAGGGGCTGGCAATGATGTGCTTTTCGGTGATGAAGGCGATGATGTACTTGATGCAGGCGATGGCGATAACCAATTATCAGGGGGTAGCGGTGATGATAGCTTAGTGGCTGGGGCTGGCAATGATGTGCTTTTTGGTGATGAAGGCGATGATGTCCTTAATGCAGGCGATGGCGATAATCAATTATCCGGCGGGAGTGGTCATGATACTTTAATGGCAGGTGCTGGCAATGATGCGCTTTTTGGTGATGAAGGCGATGATGTCCTTAATGCAGGTGATGGCGATAACCAGTTATCTGGCGGGAGTGGCCATGATACTTTAATGGCTGGGGCTGGCAATGATGTGCTCTCGGGGGATGATGGTGACGATGTACTCGATGCAGGTGGCGGTAATAATCAGTTATCAGGCGGCGCGGGTGATGATAGCTTAGTGGCAGGTTTGGGCAATGATGCGCTATCGGGTGATGAAGGCGACGATGTCCTTAATGCAGGCGATGGCGATAATCAGTTATCGGGCGGCGATGGAAATGATAGCTTAGTGGCAGGTGCTGGCAATGATGTGCTTTTTGGTGATGAAGGCGATGATGTACTCGATGCAGGCGATGGGGATAATCAGTTATCCGGCGGCGATGGTAATGATAGTTTAGTTGCAGGGGCTGGCAATGATGTGCTATCGGGTGATGAAGGCGACGATGTTCTTAATGCAGGCGATGGCGATAACCAATTATCTGGCGGCCTTGGTGATGATAGTCTCACATCAGGTAGAGGCAGTGATTTTTTAGAAGGTGGCTTAGGTGATGATAGGTTAAATGCAGGGGGGGGAAGTGACTTATTATTTGGAGGAGAAGGACAAGATACTCTAAAAGGAGGAAGTGGTAATGATCAATTATTTGGGGAAGCGGGTCATGATCAATTATCAGGGGATGGAGGGAGCGATGAACTTTATGGCGGTGAAGGTGATGATAAGCTACTAGGAGGAGGAGGAAGCGATCAGTTATTTGGGAATGAAGGCCGTGATAACTTGCAAGGTCAATCAGGTAATGACTCGTTATTTGCAGGTGAGGGGGCTGATGTATTAGATGGGGGAAGTGGTAACGATGAACTTTACGGCGGAGCGGGTGATGACCTTTTAGTTGGTGGTTCTGGGGTTGATACTCTTTTCGGTGGTGATGGTGATGATATCCTCATGTTTGATCGCAGTGATTTTGGTGAAAATGCAATGGGAGAAATGGATAGCTCAACTTTTCGTTATGATGGCGGGAGTGGATTTGATGTTGTCCAAGTCTCTGATCTTGATGATAAGGTGATTGATATGAGAGGAGGGGCCATTCAAAATGTGGAAGCCTTTATTGTTGATGATGATGTTGATGACGTTCAACTTATGTTGTCATTGGATAAAATTTATCAAGAAGGGACAAATACACATTTACAAAATGAAGGAGAAGTCACGACAGAAAGTAATTTTCTGGTCGTCGGAAGTGGTCATTTAAATGTGTCTGGTGATCATTGGAGTCAGTCTGAGTCTATGTTACCCAGTCAAGCGTTAGATCAAGATTTAAAAGAGCGATATGAGTCTGAAGGTGTGGATATCGATCAGCTTCAAGGTTTTGTTTTCTCTAGTGAAGAAGGTGATGTTGTCATATGGAGTGATTTAGATGCAGGCAATATTGCGTTCAATGATGATCAACTAAGTTAGTTTAAAGAAAAGGCAATAAGCATTTTTGTCTTTTTAAAAGAGTGCGTCTTGAGTTAGGCACTTTTACGCACTCTGAAAACAAGCATCTTGAAATCTCACGGGTATCACATGCATCATTTTTAGCATTTTTAAGCTCTCTAATTCTTTTGTTTGAATTTAATGCTAAAGGGTTAGTACTTTAGTTTTTGTTGCAATAATTAAAAACAGTGAAGATGATTGAACTGATTTAATACTAATAGGTTATACCATATTAAGGGTTAATTCAGGAAGGGAAGATTATTGGTTTTAGGAAGCAAACGATTAAAAATAAGGCCGTATTGGAGCATGATGACATTGTCAATGAAGTGATAAAGTCGGCCTAAGCTTGTTGAAATAAGGATTCATTACTAGAATTTTATCAGTAAAAGGATTTATTAGTGTTGATGTTCGTATTTTTTACGTAGTCAACCAAGATAACTTGGACTGACATTTAATATGAAGACTATTTTACTGGTTGAAGATACAAAAGTCTTATTGATGATCATTAAGAAGAAACTCACTTCTCGAGGTTATGATGTCATTACGGCCATGGATGGTAATGAAGCACTCCTTCGTTTGCAAGAATATCCTGATATTCAAATGGTGTTGAGTGATTGGATTATGCCTGAGTGTGATGGCATTGAATTATGTCAGCAAGTAAAATCCTCAAAATACTCACGTTATATCTTTTTTATTTTGTTATCGGCAAGAGATGATCAAGACTCCATCATTGAAGGCATTAATGCTGGGGCTGATGATTTCATTGCGAAAGACACCGATATTGAAGAGCTCGATGCGCGATTAAAAGCAGGCTTTCGTACACTGGCACTACACAATGAACTGGTGTCTAAAAATACAGAACTCGATTCCGCTTATGCCACAATCAAACAAGATTTAGAGGCCGCAGGAGAGTTCATTAAACGCTTATTACCTAGCGATCCTCATTTTGCCAGAGCAGAATTAAATTATGTTTCTATTCCCAGTGCGCAAATTGGCGGCGATATGTTGGGTTGCATGCAACTTGATGAAAATAACATAGGGATTTATTTGTTTGATGTTGCAGGGCATGGAGTCTCTTCTGCACTGATGTCTTTTTCTATACAGCAAAGTATCAATGTGGGTACCGATAACGCTTCTTTGGTGAGGCAAAAAACGGACAAACCCCCTTATTATAAAATTACCTCACCTTGTCAGGTAATACAGCAACTCAATGAATTGTACTTGAGCCAAGAGGGCAGCGATCTTTATTTTACTATGGTGTATGCCATTTTAAATACGCAAACTGGCCTGCTTTCTTATGCTTTTGCGGGCCATCCTCCATTAGTCTGGGTGCAACATAGTCAAGAACAAGCGGTTTTTGTGGAGCAAGACAGTTATGTCGTCGGTGTATTTGATTTTGCAGATTATACCACTCGAACCATAGAGTTAACTGCTGGGGATAAAATTTGGCTCTACTCTGATGGGATCACAGAAGCCGAAAAAGATCGTCGTCAGTTTTCTGAAGCAAGGCTGAAAGAACTCATTTTTGAAATACGAGAGCAACCTACCTCTATGCAAGCCAATACTGTTATTAATGAAGTGAGGCAGTGGCAAGGTAAAGAGCAGTTCGATGATGATGTGAGTGTGTTGGTATTTGAATGGAAAGGTTACCCAGAAGGAGATGAACAATGCAATACGAACTCATTGAAGAAAACAAATACACAGTACTTCAAATAAATGAAGACAGGTTTGATGCCAAATTAGCGCCGGCCTTTCGAAATGAAATCGATTTGGTCAAAGGAAATATTGCGGAACATTTAGTGCTGGATTTAGGTCAAGTGCGCTTCATGGATAGCAGTGGACTGGGGGCAGTAATGGGGGTGTATAAACTCTTACGTAATACGAAAATCAGTATTGTTAATCCACAAAAGTCAGTGCAAGAATTGCTGAAATTAACCCGTATCGATAAGTTAATTTTAAGCCATGCAACGGTGGAAGAGGCAACGTCCGGTCAATAGAGGGTAGGTGGATGAAAGGAATGATCTTGGCAGCAGGTAAGGGCACACGTATTCGGCCTATTTCTCATATGATCCCAAAACCTATGATCCCTATTTTGGGTAAACCTGTTATGGAATCGATGATCCAACTTTTTGCGAAACATGGTATCGATAAAGTGGTGATAAACACGAGTCATTTGGCTGAGAATATCGAAAATTATTTTGGAGATGGGCATCATTTTAATGTGCAACTGTCTTACTCCTATGAAGTAACGGAGCAAGATGGGGAGTATGTCACTCAAGCCATAGGCTCTGCCGGGGGGATGAAGAAAATTCAAGATTTTTCGGGATTCTTTGATACGACTTTTGTGGTGGTGTGCGGCGATGCTTGGATTGATTTGGATTTAAAACAAGCGGTGAAGCATCACAAACAATTTGGTGGAATAGCAACCATTATTACAAAAGAAGTGCCTATGGAGGAAGTGAGTCAATACGGGGTTGTGGTGACCGACAAACATGGCTTAGTTTCTCAATTTCAAGAAAAACCTGAAAAAGAGAAAGCACTATCTAATCAAGTGAATACGGGAATTTATATTTTTGAGCCTGCTATTTTTGATTTTATTCCTTCTCATACTGAGTTTGATATTGGAGGGGATTTATTTCCTTTATTAGTCGAAAAAGCCATTGATTTTTATGCGGTCAATATGGATTTTCAATGGTTAGATGTGGGGAAAGTGAATGATATTTGGTCCGTTACCAGTGATATTTTAAATGGAAAGGTTAAAGGCTATCCTATTCCTGGCACCCAAGTTTTGCCGGGTGTGTGGGTGGGGATTAATACTGTAATAGACATTGAACAGTGTCAGATCACTCCGCCGGTGATTATTAGTAATGGATGTGAGATTGGCAATGGCGCAACGCTAATTGGTCCAGCCGTGATCGGTGCAAATTGTAAAATAGATTCAAACGCCTTAGTGAGCAATACCCTTATTTGTGATTATATACATATTGCAGATGAAGCCTATGTTGTGAATAAAACCATGTTTGGTGATTACTTACTGGGACATGATGGTTATACACAGTTATTAGAGCACAGTGATTATATTCATATTTTGAAAGATAGACGTTTATCTAAATTCGTATCTAAGATAGAGCAGAGTGTGGATGTTTTTACGGAGCTTGCGCCGAAAATTAAGCAATCTAAAGTGCAACCTGTCAAATAAGTACAGCTTGTAAAATAAAAGGATGTCATATGTCGGTATTAAAGGGATTTAATCGAAGTTACCTCAGCTGTTTAGAGACTTCACGAGAAGTCTCTGCCGATATTACTCCTTTTTGGCATGAATTGAATCTAGCTGAAGAGCTTATTTGTCAAATGGAATTATGTTTAGTTGAAATTGTCAATAATGTGTTTGAACATTCCTATCAAAGTGTCGAAGGCGATAAGGTAGAAATCGAGTCTTATTGTGAGGACGGTGGCCTTACTTTAGTGGTTAAAATCTCTGATTATGGCATAGCCATGCCGGCAGATTTATTAGCCAATAAATTAAAGGAAGACTTTGTTGTTCCCGATCCTGATGATCCTGAAACTTGGACGGTAAGTAATAGAGGCTTGAGGATTGTTCAGGAGTTGACGGATAAAACGGAGTATATGACAGAAACGGGCCGCAATACGCTAACCTTATTTCGCTCTACACAAGAGTTAAGTGAGTTAAGCGGATGAAAGGGGGGATCATTGCGGTTGCACTTTTCTTGTCTTTAGGTTGCTGCTTGCCGCCTACTTGGCAAACCAATGAGCAATCTTTAAATGGTTTATGGTTATTTGAATATTTATCGTCTCCTAATTCATCTTTTATCAGCACGCAAATATCGGTACCCAGTAATTGGTCGAGTGAAGGTATCGAGCATCATGGTGTAGCGTTTTATCATCGTGAATTATTTTTAAAAACAATCAACCAACACGAGCGTTTATGGTTAGTGTTTGATGCTATCGATTACAGTGCCGATTTGAGTGTTAATGGAAAATTACTTTCTCAGCATCAAGGGTATTTTTCTCCTTTTAAAACGGAGATCACTCAAGCAGTGAATCAAGGTGCGAATCAAATTAATGTCAAAGTGACCAGCCCAATAGAAACCAGTGGTGAGGATTGGTCATTAAATAAAACGCTGATTAAAGGCGTATTGAGTCATCATGATACACGTCCAGGTAGTGCATGGTCTGATTCTGGACAAGATAGAAATTCAGGAGGCATATGGGGTGACGTTAATTTAGTGAAAACAGGCCCTGTAGCAATATCCAGTCTTAAGGTGATGCCAAGTATCATTGATTTAAAAAATGGCCGTACCAGCGGCCTAGCAACACTTGAGCTTGACAGTTATTTTCGAGGGCAAGTCAAAGTTGATTTTCATATGATGAACATGGCTGATAATACTCTGGATAGTCAACACAGTTTTTTGGTGAATGTGATACAAGATAAACAATTAATACATTGGACCATGCCTGAGAAACCCCGTGAATTATGGTGGCCATGGGATTGGGGGGAGCCATCACTGTATTCAGTCAAAGCCAGTGTGGCGATTGTTGATGAATTATTTGAATTTAACAAAGTGTCTGATATGAAAACCGTAGAGATAGGGTTTAGGCAATTTGAATTTGATGAAGACAATGCCACCTTTTACGTGAATGGAGAAGCTTATTTTATTCGCGGAACAAATTACATTGCCAGTCAGTGGCTAGGTGACATGACACTGGCCGATTATGAAAATGACATTTTGTTGATGCAAGATGCCAATATTAATAGTGTGAGAGTGCATGCTCACGTGGCAGGTAAGGATTTTTATCAATTAGCGGATCGTCATGGATTAATTGTATGGCAAGATTTTCCATTGCAATGGGGCTATGTCGATGATCCCAATTTTACTAAGGAGGCGGTCAGGCAAACACAAGTGATGACCCATACCTTATATAATCATGCCTCAATTGCATTCTGGTGTGGCCATAATGAACCCCCTTGGGACGCCGATTGGATGAAGCACCTCTATAAAAGTTATCAACCTCATCATAATCAGGCATTAACGGAAGCTGTTTACCAGCAGCTATTAAAAACACAAGATGAGCGCGTGGTCAGAAAAGCCTCCTTTACTCGAGAGCATCCTTGGTTTGGTTGGTATTGGGGACGTTATCAGCTTTATCGAACCAAACCCCTTGCCCCTATTGTCAGTGAATTTGGCGCTCAGGCATTACCCAGTGAACGTTTGATGCGAAAAATATTGTTCCAATCGGCGCAAGGCGCGCAGAACTTGGCTGCTCCTGCTATTGCTTGGCCGTTAACATTTGAGAATATTGAATTACTTAAATATCATAATTATCAACCTGAACAAACGTTAAATATTGCCAAAGTTGAGACGGGAAAGAGTTTAAAAGAATTTGTTCAAAACTCTCAAGACTATCAAGCGCATTCAATTAAATATACCAGTGAAAGCTTGCGATTACGTAGAGAAAAAGACATTGCGGCAATTTATCAATTTATGTTTGTTGACAGTTGGCCATCTATTACTTGGTCGGTATTAGATTATCAGCGTCGTCCTAAAAAAGGATTTGATACACTCAAACAAGCCTATCAAATTTTGCTTCCTATTGTTGAAGCATTGCCAAATATGCAGCAGAAATTACTTGCTGTGGCACTGGTTAATGATAGTCGTATTCACTATCAAAATGCGTCTTTATGGGTGGTTGACGAAACCAATGAAAGTGTTCTTATTCAAGTGGATGTTGATATTAAAGCCAATGGGGTAACCCGTATTCAGTTACCCATTTCTCGCCTTAAAATAGCGGATTTTTCCCTTATTGTTAAAGATCCTTTTGGAAAAGTGCTCTCGATTAATGAATATAATACTCAACAATTGGAGGGAGCATTAATATGAAAATAAAAAGAATAGGGGCACTGAGTATTTTTTATTTTTTATTTTCATTCAATAGTTTGGCAGACAATTCACAGGCAACAAATACCATTGTAGTGAATCAATTAGGTTATCCTCTTTTGGCTCAAAAGCGAGCCTATTGGATGGACGCTCAAGATAATACAGTGAGTTTAATCAATATGGCTACAGGTCTGGTAACGCAATATCCCGTTAACCCAGAGCCTGCCATATTAGGTAAAAACCGCAGGGTATCCAGTATTGATTTTAGTCATTTCACTACGCCTGGTTGGTATCGGCTAAAAGCGGGAAAGCAATTTTCAGCGCCATTTCATATTAATGATGACGTTTATCGCCCCTTACTCTATCGGCTCATTCGCGCTTTGTATTTACAGCGCTCAGGTGTTCCAATTGAAGATAGAGAGACAGGGATGTCGCGGCCACCGAGCCATATTCATGATGGACTCATATTTCGAGCAGATAAATTTAATAAGAAAAATGCTTGGATTGACGTCAATGGCGGTTGGTACGATGCAGGAGACTTTGGAAAATATGTTGCGACTACGACCATTACTGTCGCGCATTTATTGGAAGCCTATCGGCAGGCACCTCAATTATTTGAAACGGCATTTTTCCAACCCGAAGGCTCTCAACAAGCCGGGCTGCCTTATATTTTGCAAGAAGCCAAAGTCGGACTGACTTGGTTAGAGAAAATGCAACGCTCCGATGGCGCAGTGTATCGAAAAGTCTCAGGAAAGCATTGGCCTACTGTGATGTCACCTTGGAATGATACTCAGCTTCGTTATATTTTTGGGATCAGTAGTCCAGATACGGCGAAATTTGCCGCGACCTTAGCTTTTGCCAGTCGTATTTATGCTCCCTTTGAACCTCAAGTGGCTAAACGATATTTACAAGCGGCGTTAAAAGCATGGGCGCTTTTAGCTCGAACACCTAAGCAATTTATCGATTGGAAAAAGGCCGATGATACTGGTTCAGGCCCTTATATCAGTAATGAGCATGACATCGAAAACAGTTTGCTAACGGATATTGACGATAGATTATGGGCATTAGCTGAGCTGTATTTAGCGACAAAAGATCCTCAATTCAAACAGACTTTTTTAAGCCTCTATTCACCGGAACATCTTGACATTTTTGAATGGAAAAACCCTGCTTTAATGGGGATTTGGCATCTCATTATTACTCAACAAACTGATTTTAATTTCTTGAACAAAGATTTACAGGCAAAAGCGGCCTATTACGCCAAGATTGCACAATCACAACCTTTTTCTGTGGCTAACGATCGTTTTATTTGGGGGTCAAATAAAATGGTCGCCGAAATTGGTTTATTACTGGCTTGGTCATCTCAATTAGGGGGGAAAACCCATTCAGCCTTAACTCATGGTCAGTACAGCCAGTCACAAATTGATTATTTATTAGGAGCGAATGCCTTTGATTTATGTTTTGTAACAGGTTTTGGCAGTCGCTCTGTGAAGCATATTCATCATCTCTATCAAAATGCGAGTGGGGTTAATATTCCCGGTTTTTTAGTGGGAGGTCCCAATGAGCATGCTCAAGCAAATATCGCCCCTAAAGGGCTTGGTATGTTGAGCTATGTAGATGATGAAAAGTCATATGCGGTCAATGAGTTTGCCATTGATTATAACGCCAGTTTAATTGGTTTATTAGCAACACATTTTGCGATGCTAAAAGCAGGTCAATAGGGAGAAATGAAATGGATTTTTATTTTGATAAGTTTGAGAATAGAAGGCCGCCAGATCCCGTTAAACACAGTCATTTTAGAGAGTTATTATATCAATATCTGGCTACCTGCAATATTACTTTAGGTATTTGGTATCTTGTTTGGCGTTGGGGCTATGCACTCAATTACGATGCCATGTGGTTTGCCATTCCGCTGGCCTTTGCCGAATCTTGTGCGTTTATCGGTTCGGTATTGTTTGTGTTTAATTTATGGAAAACACAGGATGAACCTAAACAAACTGCGCCGAGAAGTATTGGTGAGTGTGTTAATGATCCCACAGAAGACAGGCCACTTGGTGTGGATGTCATGTTTCCCACTTATGATGAGGAACCTGAGTTAGTCAAACTCAGTATTCAGGATGCATTAAATATCCATTATCCCCATGAAATCGACATTAAAATTTTCATTCTTGATGACGGTAGAAGGCCTGAAATGGCTCAATTGGCCAAGGAAATGGGGGTTGAGTACATCACACGAGAGAATAACGAAGGTTATAAAGCGGGTAATCTTCGTAATGCGCTTGAGCAAACTTACGGTGATTTCATCGTGATCTGTGATGCGGATACACGGCCTTTTCCCACCATTTTAGAACATACCTTGGGCTATTTTCGCGATCCTGATGTGGCTTGGGTACAAACGCCTCAGTGGTTCTTTGATTTACCCGCAGGAGAAAGGTTACCTGCTTGGTTAAAAAGACGTTTAGGCAGACCTTTTTCTTGGTTTGGATGGGTCGTTGAAAAGTTTTATGGGCCAGTGACCATAGGACGGGATCCTTTTGTGAACGATCCTCAGATGTTCTATGACGTTATTCAGCGTCGGCGTAATTGGGTCAATGCGTCTTTTTGTTGTGGTGCGGGCTCTATTCATCGGCGCGAGGCGGTGATGGAAGCGGCGCTTCGCAGTTACAGTCACCAAATTAGCTTAGAGCATGATGCCATTGAAAAACAGATCCGTAAATTAACCAAAGAGAAGCAAGTCGATGAAGAGATCTCTTCTGGTTTAAGACAAGAGATTATTTTAGATACTGAATTTACGCCCTATAAATTTCATGTATCTGAGGATATTTACACGTCAATTATTCTTCATGGTGATACAGAAAGAAATTGGCGTTCGATACAACATCCTGAAGTGGAAAGTAAAATGTTATCACCGCAAGACTTACAAAGTTGGACAGTACAGCGCTTTAAATATTCTGGTGGCTCAATTGATATTTTCATGAATGATAATCCTTTGTTTAAAAAAGGCATGAACTTAAAGCAGAAACTCATGTATGGTGCAAGTTTTTGGGCCAATTTATCTGCGATTTGGAATGTGATTTTTCTCGCTTGTCCCATAGTGTATTTTCTTACCAGTATTGCGCCAGTGAGTGCCTATGATGTGACTTTCTACCTGCATTTTATTCCGTTTGTGCTAACGGCAGAGTTGGCCATGCTGGTGGGAACATGGGGAATATCCGGTTATCAAGGTAAAGCCAATTTCCTCTCATTTTTTCCCGTCAATATGCGAGCGCTGTGGACGGTACTTCGAGGAAAGAAAATCAGTTTTCCCACCACGCCAAAAGATCGGCAACAAGGGGTCTTTTTACATCTAGTGATCCCGCAATTGATCGTCTTCTTTTTAAGCTTATTCAGTATGGCCTTTGCCTGGTATGCCTATTACAGTGGGTTATTCGGTGATTACTCATTGGGTGGATTAATCTTTAATAGTTTTTGGACGTTAAATAATATGATGGCGATGTGGGGCATGATTGCCTCTGCTTTTTGGTCACCTAGTACGAATCAAGGAGAGGAGTTAGATTATGGAGTCGAGTAGTTCTTGGGTCAAAGCACGCCATCACTTTGTGTTTATAGCGGGTTTAGCAACGGCACTGGTACTAGCTTTTGCTATTGAAACCCGCAGTTATAGCCAAGTATTAGGTAACTTAAGTTTTGAAGCAACTGAGCCCATTCCGTTTCGTGAAGCCAGAGTCTTGACTGATGAAGAATACCAATGGGCTAAAATCGCTTGGCAATATTTTGAAAATAACTACCAAGATAACACAGGCTTAGTTAACTCAGTGGATGGCTATCCTTCAACCACTATGTGGGATACGGCTTCGTACCTGATGGCATTGATTTCAGCGCAGAAATTAAACGTGATCACACAAACAGAGTTTAATTTACGCATGGAAAAAGCCTTAGTGACATTAGCTCGCTTGCCTTTAGTGGAAAACCTATTGCCTAACAAAGCGTATAATACGAAAACCTTAGCCATGGTTGATTATACAAACCAAGACGCCCCAGAGGGCATAGGGTGGTCTGCTATTGATGTGGGGCGAATTTTGGTGCCTTTTAATATCTTGATCTGGAAATACCCTAACTTTAATAAACAAGTGAATATGGTATTAGAGCACTGGAAAGTTGAGGCCATGAATGTTGATGGTTATATGTTTGGATCTAGGCCTAAAAAGACGGGAAGTGGATTTGACTTAGTGCAAGAGGGACGCATTGGTTATGAAGAATATGCCGCTAAGGCACTGGCGTTAATGGGAAGAGATGTCTTTAACGCCCTAAGATATGCTGATTTTTTGAAATTGATCACTATCGATGGCATTGAAATACCCACGGATAGCCGGGATCCTGCTAAATACCATGCTCATAACTATGTTGTGAGTGAGTCCTATATTTTAGATGGAATAGAGTTTGGCTATGACAGTATTTCTCGTATTTTTGCGTATCGAGTCTATAAGGCGCAAAAAAATCGCTTTGATCGTCTCGGTATTTTAACCGCTGTCAGTGAAGATAATGTCGATCAACCTCCTTATTTTGTTTATAACACTGTGTTTTCTGATGGTAAAGAATGGAATGCCATCTCTGATACTGGGGCCGATGCGTCTCAATTAAAAACTTTATCAACCAAAGCGGCTTTTGGTTGGTATGCGCTTTATGATACACCTTACACTGCCAAGCTTATTCGAGGTGTTGAGACTTTATTTGACGAAAGTAAAGGCTGGTATTCTGGGCAATATGAACGAGATGGCAAAACCAATACCGCCATTACAGCCAATACTAATGGTATCGTTTTAGAATCTCTCGCTTATATGCAAAGTGGGGCGCTGTTAAACATTGGTGTCGATACGCAGCTTTGAACAGGGAGTGTCATATGCGTGTTTTTTTGACTTGTTTATTCATCATACTGATGGTGGCCTGCGGTAATCGTTATCAGGGGTTTTCCAGTGATGTGGTTGAGCGTGAAAGCCATTGGAAGACACCCTCTCCTCGCTCAGGCCCGTTAACGGAACATGAGTTAGCGATGGCAAATATCGCATGGAAATACTTTGAAAATAATTATCAAGAGTCAACAGGGTTAGTCAATGCGGTGAATAATTACCCTTCGGTGACTTGGTGGGATGCCGCCTCATATTTAGCGGGTATGGTCAGTGTTTATGAGTTCGGTATTATTGATAAAGCGGAATTTAACCGCCGTTTTACGAAATTTGTCGCTACATTAAATACTATCGATTTATTTAAAGGTGAGTTACCCAATAAAGTGTATAACACTCAAACCGCAGCTAAGGTCGATTATGCTAACCAACCCGGTGAAATCGGCTATTCAGCATTGGATTTAGGTCGACTCTTGATTTGGTTATATATCATTAAGCAACGTTTTCCTGAATATGCTACAGCCATAGACTCTGCGGTATTGCGGTGGAATTTTTGTAATGTGGTGGATGAGAATGGCACCATGTTTGGTGCGCTGCTTGAAAAAGGCAAAGAAGTGCAATACTTGCAAGAAGGGCGTCTAGGGTATGAAGAGTACGCCGCAAAAGGGTTTGAATTATGGGGGTTTAATACGGATCAAGCCTTATTGCCAGAGCCTTATGGCACGATCAACCTCTTTGGTTATGATGTGCCTTATGATACTCGAGATCCTCGTAAGTTAAAGGCGCACAGTTATGTTGTGACCGAAAGCTACGTGCTTGACGGTATTGAATTAGGTTGGGATGTGACAGACGATCGAAGCCCACATGATAACCATTATTCTCACGAATGGATGGCAGAGTTTGCGGTACAAATCTATCGTGTTCAAGAAGCGCGTTACCGTGAAACAGGTATTATTACCGCTCGAACTGAGCATCAATTAGCAGGGCCGCCTTATTTTGTGTATGACACCATTTATACTGACGGTTTTGCGTGGAATACCATTTCTGAAGTGGGTGAGTATTTACCTCAGTTTGCTGCTGTGGCGATTAAAGGGGCAATGGGGTTGTGGGTTTTGTGGGATAGCGAATACACGGATTTATTGTTTGATCATGTCAGTCACACTTATGATGAAGATAAAGGTTTTTATGAAGGCATTTTTGAGAACGGTAAGGGCCTTATTGATACCTTTACGTCCAATAATAATGGTATTTTACTAGAAATTTTATTGTATAAGACCCAAGGCAAAATTTTAACTTACCGAGATGATATTGCGCCGAGCTTATGGGATAAGGCGTTGGAAACCCAATTTGGACACGAAGGGCAATGTTTACCTCGTCAAAAGCAGAAAGTTGAAACCATGGCTAACCTCGATTCTATCAGTACTCAATAACTTATTTATATTGAGGAGGGGAGGCATTGAAACGGGTCATTTTTCACATTGTTCTATTGGTAGGATTATACATGCTATCGGCATGTGGCGTTCTATATCAAGGGGTACAGTCGGGGGTCACGGGCTTCAATGAGTCACAGTGGATTCGGCAAGGTCGCTATGGGGCACTCACCGAGCAAGAGTTGCAATGGGCACAAATCGCTTGGACTTATATCGAAAACAATACCCAACTCGCCACAGGACTCGTTAATTCTATCGATAATTATCCTAATATGGATTTATCCTCATTGGCAGATTATTTGTTTGCACTAGAAGCTGGCCGCCAATTTGAACTGATCACTTCCAAAGAGCATGATGAAAGGCTGACGCTTGCCATTAATTTTCTGGTGACAATGCCATTGGTGAGCAAAAGCGTCCCCAATAAGGTTTATTCAACGACGACAGGGCAGATGGTCGATTATGGTAATCAACCTGCTGAAATAGGCTGGTCTGCTATTGATGCGGGACGCTTGTTAATTGCATTGGCCTTTACAAAGCAACGTAATCCTGAATTTACCGAGTATATTGATAAAGCCGTTTTACGCTGGAATTTTTGTGAGTTGGTGTCCAGAAAAGGAGAGTTATATGGTGGAGATATTAATAATGGCCAAGTGACCACTTACAAAGAGGGGCGTTTAGGCATTGAAGAATATGCGTCATATGGTTATATGGATTGGAAAATCATACCCAGTAAATCCCTTGCATTAGAGCCGTATCAGGTGACAACGATCAATGGTATTGATTTGCTTTTCGATGGTCGAGATCCCCGTCATTATGATGTGCTGAGGCCCGTTTTTCCCACACCTTTTTTATGGCTGGGATTGGAGTTCAACTGGGACGAAATTGATGATAATAGCTCATTTGATGCCAATCACAGTAATGCTATTTTAGCTGCCATGGCAGATTCGATCTATCAAGTACAAGAAAGCCGTTGGGATGTTGAAAGAGTGTATACCGCCCGTGGTGAGCATGTTGTCTCAGGCGAGCCTTATTTTGTGTATGACGCCATTTATGCCCTTGGTACACCTTGGATCACGGTCGCAGAAGACGGCAGTAGTCATGATCATTTGGCGTTAGTGTCAACTCGAGTGGCTTTTCAAATGTGGGTGCTTTGGAAAACCCATTATACGGATCGTCTAATGACATTAGTCAGAGAGCTGTATAACCCACAGAGGGGGTGGTATGAAGGACGTTATGAAGCTTCAAGCCGTTATGAAAAGATTATTACATTAAAAACCAATGCTGGAGTGTTGGAGGCATTGCTCTATAAGATCCATGGAAAACTGTATCAAGCGAACAACAATAAAGAATACCGTGATGTTCAATTTGATTCTCGTTTTTATCATCCCGGTAAGTGTTTAGTGGAGACGTTTAGATGAACATGACTAATAGGATGACATTAGCAAAAGCTATGGTGTTAATCTTGCTATTTTGTCTGTCATGGCCCACCGCCGTTCAGGCCGTGATCAAAGAGTTAGATCTTTCACCTTACACTAAAACAAACTACTTATTGTCTAAAGGGCGCTATAAACAAGTGTCTGAGCATTGGGATAAACTCAGCATCATGTTTTTAGCCAACCGTCATGGTCTTGATCAACAAACCATGTGGCAATCAGCAGGACTGGCGGCCGCTTTGGCCAGTATTGCAGCAGATAAAAATAATGACCCTATTGCGTACCAATATTGGGCCGATAGTACGCGATATTTATTAACGGGGGGCACTAATTGGCAACAAGTACAAGCGCATCTGCACCAAAGATTAGAAACTGCCAATACGCAATTGTCAGTCGTACTACAAGTCAATGATGTGACTGGAGGGCTGGACGAGTCCTTGGAGAAAGAACTCTCTGTATTGCAAGCTTGGGATGAGAAATTGAATTTTTTTGCTTTTACGGCGCCTAAACTTGGGTTGAAAAAATACGTTGAGCCGAGTCAAGATGCTCAGCCTGTAACCAATGTGAGGCAAATGAATCGCACTCAATCACATTCCCAAGGGCAAAACAGTGGACAAAAAAAGAAATTGTCAGGGATTGATACTAATTTTTCTCAGACTCAGTCCTTTATTACCGCGCCTACGGTGACAGAAATAGCTGGCAATGAGACAGAGGATGCAGCCAAGTCAGAACAAAGCCAAAAGATGAATGCGGACTCAAGCTTAGATAAAGATCGAAATCCTGATAAAGCGGAATCTATCGAGACCAAAGGTGCAGTGATTAATTCAAGTGATTCGAGTCTCTCTTCTGCTGCTCAAGGGAATGTGCCTGTGAGCACAAGGCCCAGTCCAATGGCTAGGGGCAATTTGTCTATTATTGAAGAGCAGAAATATGAATCGAGGCAGAAGCGACATTCATCGCGACCCGTCCCCTTGGCAGAGGATGTGCCGAATGAAACTAGCGATGGTGCTAAGAACAATGCTAAATCATCTAAATCATCTAAAGATAAGTTATCAATACAAACAGAGGCTAATGAACAGTCAAATACGCCGCTAAACAATAAGCCTGTTAGTGTTAGTGAAAGCAGCAGTGAAAGCATCGATGGTGCTAAGAGCAAGCCTATATCATCTAAAGATAAGGGAGCAATACAAACGGAAGTCAATGGACTGTCAAATACGCCGTTAAATAATAAGCCTGTTAATCTCAGTAAAAGCTCTAGTGATCCTAGTAAAAGCGCTAGTAAAAACTTTAGTGAAGGCCGCTATGACAGCCGAAGTGAAAGCAACGATGGTGCTAAGACCAAGCCTACATCATCTATAGATAAGGGGGCAATACAAAAACGGAAGTCAATGAGCGGTCAAACACGCCGTTAGCGGATCCATTTGCTGGAAAAATGAAGATGAGAGGCACAGTGAATTCACTATTTAACAATCACATGCCTTTAAGTGCTCTGGAAAGCGTGGGAAGGAATATGAGCATAACTTGCAATTTGAGTCGTCATTACTAGCCTTAATATAGGACAGATAGTGTGGGTAAAATGATGGCCTTAATAAGCGTTAAATAGAGTCATCAAATGTCGCCAGACTTGTTAACAATATGAAGGGATTCATTATGAGCAGTACATCAAGATTAGAGACACTGATTAAGCATGCCAATCAACATTTTGATTTAACAAATTCGAGTCATCAAGATCATTTACTTTCACTGGCAGATGCATTACTTGAGTTAAATGACATTTCATCCAGTCAACTGATCCAATTATCCTTACAGCCCAATACGCCTCTTGAGTTTCAACTTGCCGCTAAATTAGTGTGTTCGAGGCGCTATATGTTAACGATTAGTCAGCCCATTAATGTTGGCGTGGTGTATGCCATGTGGGGAGAGCATAATCGGCTGTGTCAAAAAACAGATCATAACCCTAATGGTGAAGATTCATTAAACACTAAGATTCGGCAATTAAATTGGGCATGTCAGGGCTCCATGGTGGACTGGTTCCTATATCCTGTGGATGATGGTTGTCCCTATAAAAGCTATGATATCGCTCAAGATATTGTCAGTAAGCATGAGGAGGGAAGCCACGTCAATGTACTGCATTTAAGAGATGGCTTGATTGAACATAATGGACCTTTAGCAAATTTAAGATCACCGGATGATTCCAGTAAAGGGGGAGCGATTATTTTTGGCTGCCTTAAAGCGCTTGAGCAAGAGATGGATGCCATTATTTATACCGATGCGGATAATTCTGTGCATTTGGGTCAGCTTGGATTAATTTTAGAGCCTTTTATAGAGCGAAATGTACAAGTGGTATTAGGTAACCGAAAGCATTCTCAATCTATTTTAGTGAAACAAGAGGAGCGCTGGGGGATTGGTATTAAAACCTTAAGGCATATGCAGCGCATGGTGGGCAGAGAGATTTTCTCAAAAGGGATCCATGATACTCAAGCGGCATTTAAATTATTTAGCCGAAATGCGCTTGCCATGATTTTGGCGGCACCAACTGTGTTTGATTTTTCTTTCGATACCGATTGGATTCTAGCATCGATGAAAGAACAATTGGTCATTGAAACGATCCCTTTTGCTTTTATTGATTCCGCAGCAGAGTCAGCCTCTGTGGTGCAAGGGCCGATGAGTACTTGGCTTATTTTATTAACGGGATTAGTCAAAGCCGTGCGAGCAAGAGAAATTGAGCATGATACTGGCATGGCAAAAGTGATTGATGAACATGTCAAAACGGTCAAAGATCTTGAGCTTATCATTGATTTATTACCGCCTGAGCTTAATGAAGTGCCTGATAGTGCCTTAGGGAAAAAGGCCTTGATGTCCCCCGAGTCTTTATCTTTGTGGTTGGCTCAAGTAAAAGCGGGGCAAGTGAGAATGCAATAAGGCCAAGTTGCTAAAAGAGTTATGGTAAATAGGTTATGTTAAATAGGATATGCTAAATAAGTTATGGTAAATGGGTTAAGGAAAGCAGTATGAGTAAAAAGGATTGGATGGTTGAATGTTAAGATAAAAGGATATATGACAGGCAAGGTATGATGATAACGCAAGTGAAAGCGGGATAAGTGGGAATGCAATAAGGGCAAGTTGTGAAAAGAGTTATGGTAAATAGGTTATGGTAGTTATGATAAATGGGTTAAGCAAAGCAGTATGAGCAAAAAGGATTGGATGGTTGAATGTTAAGATAAAAACATACACGACAGGCAAAGTATGAGGATAATGTATCAGATGGGAGGGGTTATCCTTGCAGTGATAATATTATTCACTATATTGCTCACAATCTCGTCCGCTATTGCAAAAGAAGCAAAAGACAATCCACCCACAGCTTTGCTCAATGAAATACCGAATTTTTCTCGCAGTGTGAGGCCTGTTTATCCTTCCTTAGCTCATGAGCCTCTTCCTTATTTACCCCACCCTTTAGTGATAATGGAGAAGCTGGAAGCGCCTTTCAGGTTGCTTTGGGAGATGCCTGAGTATTCAGTTGAATTAACGGAGGGCATGGTCACAACAGAATCAATTTCTGATATATCAAGCTCAATTGCCTCAAAACCATCAATGTCATCCATACGCAACCCAGCCATATTAACTGCAGAGAGAACTTCAGAGGCATTCAACACGGGTACAGCCAAAACAGTCTCCCCTCAAGGTGTTCTCAAGAAGGGGGCGTTTGCAGAGGCATCCAACACTGACACTAATATAGCAAAAACAGCTCCCCCTCAATTTTTTCCTAAGAAGGGGGCGTTTGCAGAGGCATCCAATACTGACACTGATATAGCAAAAACAGATTCACCTCCAGTTGTTTCTAAGAAGGCCGAGGGGGCAGAAGCTTCTAGTGAGCCACAAACGCTTCATTTTCAACGTCGAGCAGTGATCCCAACACAAGATCATTCTGCTCAAACCAAGACGAGTAAAGTTGCTTCTTCAGAGCTCAAAAAGTCCCCTGGATCTGCTATTACCCTTCCCCTCACAAGGCAAGAGAAATTGTTACTCAGTAAAGCGCAACGTTTTATGGATGATAACTGGAATGCGACTACAGGTTTTATTGATTCGGTGAATGGTTATACTCAAACGACGATGTGGGATCTCGGCAGTGCGATCAGTGGTATTTTAGCCTTAGATGCATTAGGGGTGACAGATAAGGGGCTGACACAGATCCGGCTTGAAAAGTTGTTAGCCACGTTAATGAGTATGCCTTTATACGATGATAAACTGCCCAATCGACAATATAATACCGTTACAGGGAAGCCCTCGGGTCCTTATAGTCAGTCCCGTTATCAGGGGAATGGCTGGTCTGCTTTAGACTTAGGTAGGTTGTATATTTGGCTGGAAGTCATCAAGCAGCAAAAGCCAATATTATCATCAAAGGTTGATGCCATTACTGATAAATGGCAGCTTGATTATGCTGTTAAAAATCAAACCCTTTTTGGAGTCAAGTTAACGTCGAAAGGGGAGCATTTTCGTCAAGAGGGCCGTTTGGGATATTTACAGTACGCGGCCAAAGGCTATCAACTTGCAGGCCTCAATGTAGACCGAGCCTATGATTGTGACAATTTAGGTGAGGTTGAGGTGGAAGGGGTGACCCTATTGCTTGATAAGCGTAATTTGCCATTTTTTACGTTAGATCCTTATCTGCTTTATGCCATTGAAGTGGGGTTGTCATCTGACTGCTGGTTCCAGCTTAACCGTTTATATCAATTACATAAACAGCATTATCAAAATGTGAATTTGCTGAAAGTGTATGCCGAAGATTCACTCAATCGAAGACCGTGGTTTTTATATAATAATATTTTTTATCAAGGTTATGCATGGTGGAGCGTGTCATCATCAGGGAAAAATGTGCCCAAAGAGGATACGCAAAGGTTCAGCAATAAAGCGGCATTTGCAATGAGCATGTTGTTTGATGATGACTATGCCAGATTATTGGCAGAACAAGTGGTCAAGCACAGTTTGAAACATCGACATGTTCCCACGGGAATATTTTCTGATGGTAAGGAAAATGTTGCTTATAATATTAATACTAATGCATTAATTTTAGTCAGCTTATGGTTTAAATCGAGAAACTACACTCCTATTTTGATGTGATTTTAGTCTGTATTGAGACATAACACATCATGAAACTGTGGCGATAAAATGATGACAATAAATGATGACAACAAGGGCTAGGGACGTTAAAAAACAAGGGCGATATTGGGGAAATCAGGTCACGTTATTAGCTGTCATTGCCCTAAGTGTTGCCAATCCTGTTCTTGCAAGCGGCCATCAAACCCAAATGGCCAAACATGCGCCTAAGCCTCAAGAACCTTCGTTAACGGCGGCTGGTGGCAATACAGATATTTCTCGAAAAGTGTCATCCTTTGATGAAGTATGGCAGGGGGTTAGCAGTTCGTTCGCCTTGCCTTTTTTCACTTGGAATGCCGATACGCCTTGGTATAAAAGGTGGAGTGGTAATATTAGTCTAGGTTACCCCTTGGCGGATACGCCAGAAGTGTTACCTGCTGGAGCGACGTCTGGGCCGAGTAATCAAAATAAAACGGCGACTTTATCACTGAAATATTCGATTCTAGGTAATTGGTTTATTTCAGGGACAGCCTATTATTATTTTGATGAAAATTTACAGCAGCCTTGGAATCCGGATTATACCTATGTGTTTGGTTACAGCGATTGGCGGCCTTATACCTTAAGCTTGCTGTACTCGAATTATGGCGGTAATCGATTTTCCCCTGAGCCGGGACAAAAAAGCACTGAATTTGGGCAAGGCACTTGGTCATTGGGTTGGAAGTTTCCTGTGGGGGAGCCTTGGAGAGATTGGTTTTCCTTTACCGAGGAAGGGGCTATTGGCTGTCAGTTAGATTACAACTATACGCCAGAGTTTTTTGATTTAGCCTCATCGGAATACCACACGGGTCAGCAGACCATCAGTTTAGGGTGTAAATATGCCATTATTGGTAATTGGTATGTGAATGGTACGGCATTTTATTACTTAGATAGCGGACAAAAACAGCCTTGGAACCCAGATTATACCTATGGTTTTGGCTATTTTGATTGGCGACCAGGCACCATCACCATACAATATAATAATTATTCTGGAAATCGTTGGAACAGTAGCGATCGAGGGGAAGACACGGGCCGCTTTATCGATGGTTCTATCAGTATCAGTTATTCTTTTACCTTTTAATTTTATTTTACAAGGTCAATGACGACAGAGTAATACTGTAGTGAGGGATGAGATCATCACATCAGGTTAGTTAAGCAGCTTATTGTGTTTATGCTGGACTTTGGTTTGGCAATGTGGGCAAATATAAGAGTGTTTGTGGATTTTTTCATGGCAAGCATGGCATTCAATGGTACGTCTGTTTTTACTCAATAAGATTAACACCAGCCCGATAGGCCCTAGTACATAGCCTAATAAAAAACCGGCAATCGTATTGCCTTTTAGGTGGCCAATGAGGGCCGATATCACCAATATTATTAAGTAAAACGTCATCCAAAAGGTGATGTTATCGATATACATTCTATGTTTGTCCTTAAGTGTCATGACGCCTTGCAATACACTTTTGGCTGGCTAAAAGTCGACGACATCATTGATTGTCCAGTCATGTTGCTCACGGCATAATGGACAAATGAAGCGATTAAACTGGCAGTCTTTGGGAAGAGTCACCTTGCCATGATCATTAAAGTGGTTGAACTTGATGCCTGTGGGTGTGGGCCTTAATTTATTGGGACAAATAATTTCAATGATCCTGCTGCTTTTCGTATCTTCCATTGTTCAACCTATCTAAATGACAAAATGCACGGTTTTTTGAGCATGACGCACTTTACAGATATAAAGTGTAATACAGATCAGGCGCACTTCAAGCAAAGGGGTGGATGATTGTGGTGAGTTTCAACAAGGCTCTAATTGAGAAGCGTTAACTGAGAATGGAATGAGTGAACAGGCTGAAATATTAGCGCGACTATAAAGAAGGCGTTCAACATTCTGTGTTAGCGATAACATTTAAATATCCAGTACGTTATCTAAAAAATAAATGGCCAGTTTCGATAAACATAAACTCCAATGGTGAATAGGCCTAGTCCATTCATCACTGGCGTATTTTATCTTTAGTGTGAAATGAAGGTGATTGTGAACATCTTTACTCTCTATTATCGCTACCTACATTCTAAACTTTCTTTATGGAATAAGAAAAACTTACCTACTCAATCGACAGTGAGCGGGTAAGTGCTATCAAAGCGTGAATGCACTGCATTCACGCCGAGATCGACGAGAGAATGACGTTTAGTGCTGCTTTAAACTTGTCTCTTCTCCCTTATAAAAGACATATCGCGGGATATCCCTTAGATGCTCCTGCATTTTTAGTGCTGTTTTAACGCTTATTCTTTGCTTTAGAAGTGGCATATTGCTCTCGGTATTGTTTAGGTGATACGCCATGATGTTGCTTAAACGCGGTGGAAAAGTGATTGGAATCTTTATAGCCCACGGCAAATGTAATATCAGCAATGGATTGCTGAGTGTGGATGAGTAATTGCGATGCTTTTTCCATGCGCTGCTGTTTAAGCCAATTGAGTGGTGTTGCACCGTAATGGGTTTTAAAGGCTAAAGACAGTTTATTGCGATTAGTGGCCATTTTGCTCACAACTTGAGTGAGGTTGACCTCATTGCTCATTTCTAAGAGCAAGTAGGCAGCGGTCTTCTCGGCCAGAGTGAGTAATGGATCGGCCTGTTTCGGTACTGCTTGATTCACACTGTGGTGTGCTTTTTCAATACAGGCTTTACAGGTTATTTTTTTTTATTGGCCGTTAAGCAAACCTGATCCACACGTAACAGTAACTCTGCTTCGATGAGGGGCGAGTAACATACATCAGTAATGTCAGTGGCTAAGAGTGATGTCCTTTTAGTGTGATCGAAGTCAGTTAAGGCCAGAACAGGCGGGAGAGTAGAGTAAGTTTGTCTTAAGTCTTTAGTGAGTGCCTTGATTACATAGGTCACATGCTCTGAGTGTGTTTGGGTGAGATCCATAATAATGAGTTCGGGTTGAATATGCGTATATTTTTGTAGGTTATCCCTTTCTATAATATGCAGTTCATAGCCTTGTTGACTGAGTGTTTGGCTTATCACTTTTACGTTGAGAGGGTTGACATTGAGGATGAATATTTTTTTTAAAATTCATTAGAAATTCCTTTTAATATTAGACCATTAGTGGTTGCCAATATTACTAACATGTTTATTTTAAAATATCTATTACATCTTGTTACATTTGAACTTCATTAATTTCATATACTTGCAGCATTGTTGGCCAGACTTGTGGGTTTACTTAGGTTGGATAGCTGTTCTTTCCTTATCGTCTCGAAATAATTAACTCCTTTGGAGTAGTACAAATGTGGTGCATAAATCCAAGATAGTTGTGCATTTTTCGAAGGCGGGTCTCAGGGGGAATATCCTATTATTTTCCCTGAAGCATGGATTGAATAAAAACTTGATGAGCGGTCATTGATTGATAAGTGAAGTGATTGAATGAGATAAGCATTCAAGATGGCGGAGCCTGTCACAAGGTTAAGGCAAAGCAGAAACAGACGACTGATTGAATGCTTGAGTGAGTTAGCCTAGCGCGGCTGAGTGACTGAATTAGTTGTAAAAATAATAGCCAAGAGCAAAAACTAGTAAAAACAATAGCCAATAGCCAATAGCCAATAGCCAATAGCCAATAGCCAAAAGGGCGGAGCCTGCACCTATGTCAGACCTTAGGTGTCCCCTTATATAAAGCAGCCACATCAAGGGTTTTGAGGTAAAATACTCCAAACAACCATAATAAGCTC
>NZ_CANLZC010000041.1 GCF_947495455.1 uncultured Shewanella sp.
TGATTGATTAATCTTGGTCGAAAGATCTGATCACAAAGAGGGCTATTAGTTCAATTTCTTATCCCGAGTTCAGGTTAGTTAATGATGACGAAAGGAATGTTTTGAATAACTTATTCAGTTTTCATGAGGGGATTTGTTAAGTGTGTTCCTCGCTATTCTAGTAAGCTTGAGTATAATAGATTTTACCAAATTAATTACTCTGATAGAGCTTTTCATGTTACCTCAGTTATCGCATAAACAAACACTTGAGCCCATCTATTTGTCTTTTATTGAGGCACTAAGTCGAAGCGAGTTTTCGGGGGATATTGATACCCGTTACAGCGCACGTATGGTTCAAGCAACCGATAACTCTGTGTATCAATTTCTTCCACAAGCGGTTATTTACCCAAAAAACCAACAAGATGTGCAAACTGCATTGAATTTAGCGTCTCAACCATTGTTTTCTGAGGTGGTATTTAGTGCTCGCGGCGGTGGAACGGGAACTAACGGTCAATCATTAACACATGGGATTATCCTTGATTTATCTCGTTATATGAATCGAGTATTAGAGATCAATGTCGAGGAAGGTTGGGCGAGAGTCGAAGCTGGCATAGTGAAAGATGCGTTTAATGATGCATTGCGTCCTCATGGTTTCTTTTTTAGTCCAGATTTATCGACATCGAATCGTGCAACCATCGGGGGCATGATTAATACCGATGCCTCGGGGGCGGGTTCACTTGTCTATGGAAAAACATCGGATCATGTCCTTGGTTTAAGTAGTGTGTTATTCGATGGTAGTGTGATGGACACGCGCCCTATCGATAAAACGGTCTTAGATAACATGAAAGTGGTTGATGAAGTCTTATCCCAATCCTTAAGTCAACGTATTACCATGGAAGTGGCTAAGCTCTGTCTAGATAATCGAGATGAAATTAACGATAAATTTCCAAATTTGAATCGATTTTTAACGGGATATGATTTAAAGCATGTTTGGAATGATGAGCTTAATCGGTGTGATATATCCAGAATATTGACGGGATCAGAAGGGACGCTGGCGGTGATCACCGAAGCTAAGCTTAACCTCACGCCTTTACCTCAGTGTCGCATGATGCTCAATATTAAATATGATTCCTTTGAAGCGGCGTTAAGGCATGCGCCGGATCTTGTCAAAGCCAAGGCTACTGTGGTGGAAACCATAGATTCTAAAGTCCTTAATTTGGCTAAAAAAGATATTATTTGGCATTCTGTTTCAAATCTCATTAAGGCTGTGCCCGATCATGAAATAGAAGGGCTGAATATGGTTGAATTTGCAGGTGATGAGACAGAGGTTAAGCAAAAGCTCGCTGCGCTTGAACAGATGTTAACTAGTCAACTTCAACAAGAAAAAGCAGGCTTATTAGGCTATCAAGTGGTGTCTGATAGAGACAGTATTCAAACCATTTATGCCATGAGAAAAAAAGCGGTTGGTTTACTGGGCGCCACCAAAGGCAGAAGAAAGCCATTGGCCTTTGCTGAAGATACTGCTGTCCCTCCAGAAAAGCTGGCCGATTTTATTATGGAATTTCGAGCATTACTTGATGGATATAATTTACAGTATGGCATGTTCGGTCACGTTGATGCTGGTGTGCTTCATGTCAGGCCTGCTTTGGATATGTGTGATGTCGAAGATGAAAAACGACTGAAAGTGATTTCTGATGAAGTGGCCAGTTTAACCCTCAAGTATGGCGGATTAATGTGGGGAGAGCATGGTAAAGGGGTGCGAGGAGAATATGCGCCGGCCGTGTTTGGTGAGCACCTATATGGTTTACTCGGTGAAATAAAGCATTTATTTGATCCTTGTAATAAATTAAATCCTGGAAAGCTGGTAACCCCCAAGAAAAAGCAACCATTATTTTATCGAGTGGATAGCCAAAAAAGAGGGTATTTTGACCGTCAAATTCCGGTGGCGGTGCGCGATGCTTTTCCGGATGTGATGAATTGTAATGGTAATGGACTTTGCTTTAATTACAGCAGTGTATCTCCCATGTGCCCTTCGTTTAAAGTCACGGGAGATAGAATTCATTCGCCAAAAGGACGAGCCAGCTTAATGCGGGAATGGTTGCGTTTGTTGGGATCGGAAGGGGTGGATGTGAATGCACTAGCTAAGGCAAAACCCAGTAATATTGTGATGAGAGTCAAAAATACTTTCTTTAATCAGGAATATGATTATTCACATGAGGTGATGGAATCATTGCAGGGATGTCTAGCGTGTAAGTCTTGTTCGAGCCAATGTCCTGTGAAAGTGGATGTGCCTAAATTTCGTTCGCAATTTTTTAATATTTATTATCAGCGTTATTTACGACCAGCCAAAGATCATCTAGTGGCAGGAATTGAAGCTTCATTGCCTTTGATGGCAAAAATGCCAAGATTGGTTAATGGAATGTCTCAAAACCCTTTAAGTCGTTGGGTCATCGAAAAAACAATTGGTTATGTTGACTCCCCAGCGTTATCTGTTCCCACACTTAAACAGCGACTCGATGGCCATAGCAGTCGAGGTTATGATCTTGCTGCGTTACAGTCCATTAATGAGTCAGAAAGAGAACAATATGTGTTGGTGGTGCAAGATCCTTTTAATAGCTTTTATGAAGCCAGTACAGTTCACCATTTTATACAGCTGATCGAGCGTTTGGGTTTAAAGCCTATTTTACTTCCTTTTAAACCTAATGGAAAACCTGAGCACATTAAAGGCTTCTTAGCACAATTTGCTCAAACGGCAAAAAATGCGGCTGATTTTTTTAATCAAGTTTTTGCCTTGGGGATGCCGATGGTAGGACTCGATCCTGCACTCGTACTCTGTTATCGAGACGAGTATAAGGAGGCTCTGGGGGAGGCCAGAGGAGATTTTCACGTATTATTAGCCAATGAATGGTTAGTGTCCCAATTGAATAAATGGGATCCCTTTGAGATAAATCGAAAAGATACCAAGATTGCGTTTACTTTATTTAGTCATTGTACTGAATCGACGGCTATGCCTAATGCAAGTAAAGAATGGTTACAGATTTTTGAGCACTTTGGCGCTAAACTGACTATTGCAAACCTAGGATGTTGTGGTATGGCGGGCACCTATGGCCATGAAGTTGACAATCAAGTTCGCTCTCGTCAGTTATTCGATTTGTCGTGGCAACAAAGGTTAGACGGCACACCGCAATCCCAAGTACTTGTGTCGGGCTATTCTTGCCGAAGTCAGGTGAAACGTTTTAGTGGTTTTAAACCTTTACATCCTGTTGAAGCTTTGTTGCAGTTACTGCCAAAGGGATCACTATGAGTCAAGCAGCACAAGAAGCGATTAATGCACTAGTTAAACAAACCGCACTATGCAGTGATGATGCTTTTTTTCATATCGATGTTCATGGAGAATGGTTTTATTTAAAGAGCCCGTTACCTCAAAAATTTAGTCGATTATTTTCTAGGATTTTGTATTGTATCGATAATGAACATTTTTTGATTACTCCTTCAGAAAAGTTAAGAGTATCAGTTGCTAAGGCGCCAATCAGCATAGTTGATTACACTTGTCACTTTGATTATGACAAAGGAGAAACCATACAAAATATGGATCATCATAGTGCGTTTACTGTGACGACCAGCTTGAATACACACTATGAGGTGCAATTATTATCCCATTTCATTTGTGGTGAGGAGTCGGTAACTGTTGGGTTAGATAGAGGCTTAATCGCGACATTAAATAGAGCATGTTATTACCGTTTTATTAATGATTTCGTATAAGGTCATTGCTTTTTAAACTGAACCTTAGAAGATAATTGAACATATTGTTCTATTTATAGCCGATTAAAGTCTAGAATTTTTTTCTTAATATGAGTTATATTTAAGGAATGTGTTGGCTTGCATAGAGGAGTGACTGAATGGATCGCAATCAAAGCTTAGGCTATTTAGTTGCTCACTTGAATGTTGAGCTGCAAAATGCGCTAGATCAACGACTAAAACGTTATCAATTAGATATTAAACTTTGGCCCGTTCTCTTTTCTTTGTGGGAAGAAGAAGGCGTGTCTCAAACCGTGTTATCTAAGCGATGTGATGTCGCACATTACACTATGACACGGCTTTTGGATCAGTTACAGTCACAAGGCCTGATTATTCGTCATCAAGAAGCGGATAATCGCCGTACTTTTCAAATCTTTTTGACTGATATTGCAAAAGCACTCGAACATGATTTGATTAGAGAAGCCGAACGTGTCAATGAGCATTTTCTCAGTGAACTAGCTGAAGAAGAGAGAGAGGTATTATTGTCTCTTTTAAATAGAATTAATCGATTCTAATTGCTTGTCAATGCTCCATTAGCGGCTTGAATCAAAACAGGCTTGCTGTTAATAAATTAACTTTCCTATTTTCTTTAATTTTTATGTGGTTAAATACTGTTCGCTGATGTTGGTTTTTTAAGTCAACACTTCATCACTATTATCTTGCCAATCTTAAGCTGTGATAGGCTCAACAGGGAGTTTTATGTCAAAAACAGCACAAGAAGTCACGATAAATGGGCGTTCTTATACTTTAGATGCGGATCCTAATATGCCTGTATTGTGGGCATTGAGAGATATATTAGGCTTAACAGGCACTAAATTTGGTTGTGGGGCGGGGGTATGCGGTGCTTGTACCGTGCACTTAGAGGGGAAACCCATACGATCGTGTTTAACGAGTTTGCAGCAAATACAAGGCAAAGCCATTACAACAATAGAAGGATTAAATAATCCCAAGCTCATTGCTAAATGGGTTGAATATAATGTGCCTCAGTGCGGTTATTGCCAATCGGGTCAATTAATGTCTGCGGCGGCATTATTGATGCAAAATGCTCGTCCAACTTCCAATCAAATTGATGAGGCTATGTCCGGAAATATTTGCCGTTGTGGCACTTATACGCGAATTAAAGCTGCCATGTTGAATTACAGTGATAAGGAGTCTTAACATGACGACTTTCACAGCTGTTGAAAATATTCACCGTCGAAATGTGCTAAAAATGTTCGGTTTAGTTGGCGGAGGGTTAGTATTAGGCGCCAGTGCTATGGGATGGAGTCCTATGCTGATGGCACAAGAAAAAAAGTCTGTGTTGAACCTTTTTGTGGCCATAGGCACTGATAATAAAGTGTATTTGACTTGCCATCGTTCAGAGATGGGTCAAGGTATTCGAACCGGGATCCCTCAAATTCTGGCAGAGGAGCTCGCTGCTGATTGGGATCAAGTCGTAGTAGTGCAGGCACCAGCGGATGAACGTTTAGGAAGTCAAAACACCGATGGCAGTCGCAGTATCCGTAAGCATTATCATACCATGAGACAAATGGGAGCCATGGCCAGAACCTTATTAGAGCAAGCCGCGGCTAAGGTGTGGAAGGTACCTATTACTGACGTTTTTGCGAAAGCGCATTATGTTTATCATATGAAGACTGATAAACAGTTGAGCTATGGAGAATTGGCTGTTGCGGCGTCTCAATTACCCCTTCCTGATCTCGATAATATCAAATTAAAGTCCAGTCGTGATTTTAATTTAATTGGTCAGTCTCAGCCCATTGTTGATATGCAAGTTATGCTCAATGGTCGTGCGCAATATGGGTATGATGTTAGGTTAGAAGACATGGTGTATGCCAGTATTTTACGTCCGCCAGTGCTTGGCAGTGCCATTAAAGCATTAAACGAGACGCAGGCAAGAAAAATAGCGGGAGTGATCGATGTGATCCCTATGCCGATATTGCAAGGTGCGCCTAAGTTTCAACCTTTGGGGGGCGTTGCCGTTATTGCGACGAATTTATGGAGTGCATTACAAGGTCGGCAAGCGCTTGAAGTGAGTTGGACTCAGGTAAGTAATAGCGCATATGATTCAGAAGAAGATACCAAAATACTTATGGATCAAGTACAAAAGCCAGGAAAAGTGGTTCGTCAAGTGGGCAATGAGAATATTGCCTGGAATAAAGTGGATAAATTGAGTGCCATTTATACCCTTCCATATTTAGCGCAGGCACCAATGGAGCCCCCAGTGGCGACGGCTCAGGTGACAGCAACAGGTTGTGAAATATGGGCATCGACTCAAACACCGCAAAGTACTCAAAAGAATGTAGCAATGGCAATAGGGTTTAAAGATGAGCAAGTGACAGTGAATGTGACTTTACTTGGAGGAGGGTTTGGTCGTAAATCTAAACCTGATTTTAGTGTAGAAGCGGCTATTTTAGCGAAAGCGGTAAAACGTCCGGTGAAAGTTTGCTGGAGCCGTGAAGATGATGTGCAGCATGGATATTATCATGCAACGAGTGCACAGTTGTATCAAGCACAGCTCGATGAGGCAAAAAAACCGATAGCATTATTGGCGAGAACGGGATTTCCTTCCATCAGTTCAACCTTTTCAGAAGGCATCGAATATCCCTCCGCTGGCGAATTAGACTTAGGTTTTGTTGATGTGCCTTTTGCTTTAAAAAATATGCGCTATGAAGCCGTTAAATCTTCTTCTCATACCCGTATTGGTTGGATGCGTTCAGTGTGTAATATTCAACATGGATTTGGCGTTGGTAGCTTTGTTGATGAATTGGCTCAGAATGCGGGCATGACTTGTTTTGATATGTGGCGCTTGTTGTTGGGGCCAAGGAGAGAGGAAACCTTTGTTGATCAGAATTTTGAGTACGGTAATTATGGTGAAACATTATCTGCATACCCAGTGGATATTAATCGCTATTTATCGGTAATGAGTGCGGTAGAAAAAGCGGTAAAGTCGAGACCTAAAGTCAATGATAATCAAGCATGGGGTTTTGCCGTTCATCGTAGTTTTGTGAGCTATGTGGCGGTTGCCACCTTAATTGAAATGCCAAAACAAAATGAAGTTAAAGTCATAAAAACCGTCATTGCAGCTGATGTTGGAAGGGTCATTAATCCCGATAGGGTTAAATCTCAAATGGAAGGAGCCGTCATCTATGGGTTAAGTATTGCGCTGACGGGAAAAATAAGCTTTCAAAAAGGGCAAGTACAAGAGTCTAACTTTCATGATTACTCTGTGCTTCGAATGTTGCAATGTCCAGATATCGATGTGATTTTACTTCCATCAAATGCAGCGCCTGCCGGTGTGGGAGAGCCTGGCGTGCCACCGGTTGCGCCCAGTGTCACTAACGCTATTTTTGCTTTATCAGGAAAACGTATCAGAGACTTACCGATTAATCAGCATTTGAAAGTTTAGTAAGATAGCACTTGTATTAGCCTAGGTGAAAATAGGTTAACCTGAACTCGGGATAATGAGTGTCAACAATATTATTAAATTCATTTAATATCAGTAAATTAAATGAAATTGGGTTATCCTTTATTTTCGAACTTGGCTTAATACTGCAATTTTTGTCGATATCAAGGCGAGATTTCGTATCTAATAGCAGGCTATTAGTAGAAAGCACAACACAGATAGGGGCAAAAATAGCGCTATTAAGCGGCGCTGCTTATCCCGAGTTCAGGTTAGGTTAATACAAGCTTACTCTTCAGTTAAGATACAATAGAAAAGCACACAGTAATGCACTAACGAGAATGGAATCTTGAATGAATCGTCGGCAACGGATCACTTCACTTTTTGTTTGGTGTAAGCAGGTAACCAAATGGTCTTGATTATAAATACGGCAATTTAGCGCTTTTGTGACGGGATCGAGATAAAGCTGAAAATTCGCTGCTTCCCCATTATTAAGCCGAATACTGTGTTCGCTTTGTTGAGTAAAATTGATTTTTCGTGAGACACATTTTCCATCGAGATAGATTTTTTCTAATCCACACCAATTACTGGCATTAATTTCAATTGATTGTTGATTAACGTCATATTGAAACTTTACCATGCTACTCCCCCAGTATCACTTAAGTCATATTTAATAACATACGGCGGTCTATTGGCAGATTTCCGCACCGTTAAAATAGTACTTAAGTATAATCCTATGAATGAAGATTTGAGTGATATTTAAGCAGCTTTTTAAGTGTTTTTCTAGCTAAGAAAAATGAATATTATGTGTCTAATTGTATTTCTATTGTAAATGATATGGTTATCTGGGATAAAAAAACCAGACAAAGTTGGAGTGCCTGGTTTTGTATTGCTGTGTTGACTTAAACTACATCTTGATTGGCTGCTGCTATGATAGATTGTGCCATATCATCCGCCACTTCCGCTGTGGTTTTGTTTTCCGCATCGGCTTGTTGAAAAATACTCAATAACGTATGGTAAATTTCTTTCACCTTTTTCGTTGCGAGGTCGGCATTGTAATCTTTTTCAAAAGAAACATTGATGATCCCGCCCGCATTGATGACGTAGTCAGGGGCGTAGAGGATCCCCAATGATTTAAGTTGCTCCCCATGACGTGGCTCGCTCAATTGATTATTGGCACAGCCCGCAACAATGGTTGCTTTTAGTTGAGGTATAGTATGGTCATTAATCGTTGCACCTAATGCGCAAGGTGCATAAATATCAACATTCTGGTGATAAATGTCATCGGGTTTGACGGCTAGGGCTCCAAACTCGTTAACGACTCTATCAATATTTGCTTGATGAATGTCTGTGACGATGAGCTTAGCGCCATCTTCATGCAAATGTCGGCATAAATAATAACCCACATGCCCAACGCCCTGTACAGAGATGGTTAAGCCTTTTAATGAATCTAGATTACGCTGATGTTTAACGGCGGCTTTTATGCCTAAATAAGTGCCTAGTGCAGTATAAGGGGAAGGATCGCCACTCTTACCTTCAAGACCTGCCATATAAGGTGTTTCTTGGTGGGCGATCATAATATCCGATGTGGTCGTTCCCACATCTTCAGCTGAATAATAACGTCCTTCCAATGTATGAATAAAGCGTCCGAAAGCGCGAAATAGGGCTTCTCTATTTTTGGTTTTAGGATCGGCAATAATGACTGATTTTCCGCCACCCATTTTCAGGCCTGCTAAAGCATTTTTGTAAGTCATACCGCGAGATAAGCGTAGAACATCATCTAAGGCTTCAGCTTCAGAAGCATAATTCCACATCCTGCAACCACCGACAGCAGGTCCTAATTTGGTATTATGAACGGCGACGATGGCTCTAAGGCCACTTTCTTCATCATGGCAAGTGAGTACCTGCTCATGTTCGTCAATAGAGATATGATTTAATACAGCCACGTGCTGATCTCCGTTTAAGCTTTAAAGGGCTAGCCACTTAAGAGGGCCAGCTTGTTATATTTATTTGCAGAACGATAGCATTTAGCGATACCCTCATCCAAGTAAAGAAAGGGTTTTTTTTTTAAGAGAGCTGGAAGTTTTGCTTTCCACTTTACGTTAACGTAAGAAATAAATAGCTTCCCTCTCTATAATCTTTAAATATAGTTGAGTTTTACATAATAAGAAAGAAAGGAGTAGATGATGGCAGAAGAAGTCATTGATCATGTGTCACCAGAAGCGCAAGATAAATTGCGTCAAAAATGGATCCAAACACAATTTCAAAAAGCAAATAAGTTTCTTGCCGAGAAAGGTATTATACCGTCTAAAGTGCATCCAGATTCGAGCCGTTATCTTGCGCCTTTTGTGGCTATCTGGAAAATCGAATCTAAAAAACCCGTTAAACAAACATTTTGGGTGATGTCTGGGGATTTACCTGCAGATTTTGTTGATATTAATGTGGCAGCAACAGCAAGAGAAGCTTTGCGTCATTTTTCTATGGTGTGGCAAATGAAAGCGGAGAATATTCGTCAGTCCTCACTGGCTAATGATCCTACTCAGATCAAATTTGCCCAATTATTGATCTCTCGTGCTGAAAGTTTATATCAAATACATAATGATGAAAAATTATGGCAATAATCAATACCTGCTGTTTGGATTTATGACGCAGCACCAGCTTATTGCTGAGATCTAGGCTTGAGTCACTCACTGTATCTTGAGTGACTCATTTTTAAATGACATTATAGTGCTAAGTAGTAATAACCTTTATTCAGCAAAGTCAGCAAAATGGGCGAAATATTGGGGGTTTTGATTAATGTTTTGCTGGTTTCATTATCAAATTGCAAGGTCTGAGTTAATGTTGACATCACACTGTCAAGATTGTCTTTTTCTATTTTACTGCAATCGATTTGCTCACCATTAATAAATAAACGCGGGCTAATATCGTTTTCAACGCGTAAGACTTTAAGGCCACCTATTCGATGTAAACTGGCCCCTTGTGTTAAAGCATCGAGTAAATCTTGATGAGTATAGGCTTCTTCTGGCTCACAAATATCCAACTCAAAACGGTTTTGACTCAGAACCTTACCTAACAGTGCTTGATAATGATTAGGATCTTGTAATACGTCTTGTAATAAATCTACCATGCCTTGTTGATGTGTTTGACTGATAATCCCTGCTAACGCGGGTTCATCGTGGGAGGTAAACCGTGTCAGGCCAGTATTATTGTCAATTAAATTATCTGCAATTTCGCTGAATAGTTCTTGTTGGCTAGGGGCGCGAAATCCAATTGAGTAACTCATGGCTGTGGTGAGCGTTTGACCTTGATGAGGAAAGCCTGGAGGAATGTAGAGCATGTCACCTTTTTCAAGCACCACATCAATAATAGGGTCAAATCCTTCAATCAATGGTGTTGTTATGCTGTTATTTTTTTTGGCATAATTCCCCTTATTACCCACGGTCCATTGACGCTTTCCTTCGCCTTGTACGATAAAGACATCATAATTATCAATATGTGCGCCAACTCCACCGCCTTTAGTGGCAAATGACACCATTAAATCATCAAACCGCCAATCGGGAATAAAGCGAAAAGCATCAATAAAAGGAGTGGCATCAGGGTACCAATGATTGAGCGCTTGGACGAGTAATTGCCAGTTCTTATCTCCAAATTGGGTATAATCTTCAAAGGGGCCTTGATGAATTTCCCAGTCATTTTTTGTAGTGACAACGACACGAGAGCTGATCTCACTTTCACAGGCAAGACCCGCCAGTTCATTTGATGTGATAATATCTTCAAAATTTGGAAAAGCTTGTCTAATGACTAAGGGTTTCTTTTGCCAATAATGGGTTAAAAAATCTTGGGTATTTAGGTCCAAAGTGTACATTTGAATTCCATGTGCAGTGGTTAGAAAGTGAGAAATGAAATAAGTAAAGGGATCTTTGGTTTAGCGCGTGTATTCATTCTGAACTTTATCAATAATAAGAATAAATAGTAAGAATAAATAGGACAGCCATATCACTGTCCTATATTTGAATGAAGTTAAACGGAGTGATTCAAAGCGGTAGCGTTAATCAAGCTCGTCAATAAAGGCTTCAGCACGGCCAATATAATTGGCCGGTGTTAATTTTTTCAGCTCGATTTTGGCTGCTTCGGGTAATTCAAGACCATTAATGAAATGAGCAAGTTGCTCACCATCAATGCGTTTACCACGGGTTAACTCTTTTAATTTCTCATAAGGCTTTTCAATACCATAGCGGCGCATCACGGTTTGCACGGGCTCAGCTAGTACTTCCCAGTTACTATTGAGCTCAGTGAGTAGCTGCTCCTCATTAACTTGCAGTTTACTGATCCCTTTTAAGGTAGCTTGATAAGCAATAACCGCATGGGCTATTCCAACCCCTAAGTTACGTAACACGGTAGAATCGGTTAAATCTCGCTGCCAACGGGAAACGGGCAGTTTGGCGGCCAAATGCTGCATTAATGCATTAGCAATACCTAAATTACCTTCTGAGTTTTCAAAATCAATAGGATTCACTTTATGGGGCATGGTTGAGGAACCTATTTCACCCGCAATAGTCCGCTGTTTAAAGTGACCTAGCGCAATATATCCCCAAATATCGCGGTCGAAATCGATAAGAATAGTGTTGAATCTGGCAATTGCATCGAAAAGCTCTGCAATATAATCATGAGGTTCGATTTGAGTGGTATAAGCATTCCAAGTCAGGCCTAAGCTGATCACGAAGTTTTCGGAAACTTGATGCCAATTGACTTCAGGGTAGGCTGAAATGTGTGCATTATAGTTACCCACAGCACCGTTGATTTTACCCATGATTTCAACAGCTTCAATTTGTTTTAATTGACGCTGAAGACGCACAACGACATTGGCCATTTCTTTACCGAGTGTAGAAGGTGAAGCGGGTTGACCGTGTGTACGAGACATTAAGGGGGTTAAGCGATATTCATGGGCTAATTGTTTAATGGCATCGATAACTTGTTGGCAATAGGGAACAAGCACTTGCTCTCTTGCTTCTGTTAACATTAACCCGTGAGAAAGGTTATTAATGTCTTCCGAGGTACAGGCAAAGTGAACAAACTCATTGATAGCATTAAGTTCTGCGTTGTCAGCAATACGTTCTTTGATGAAGTATTCAACGGCTTTCACATCATGATTTGTGGTGGCTTCAATGGTTTTGACTCGCTGAGCATCAGCTTCATTAAATTGATCGTTAATCTTATCCAGTACGGAGAGTGCTGTATTGCTAAAGGCAGGCACTTCTTTAATTTCTGGACAGTTAGACAGCATTTTTAACCAGTTTATTTCGACTTGAACACGGTACTTGGTCAGGCCGTACTCACTGAAAATCCCTTTTAATGAGGCGGTTTTACTAGCATAACGACCGTCTATTGGAGAGATAGCAGTTAGTGCGGAAAATTCCATTGTAAGCTCCTTGATGAACTTGACTTATGATAGGGTAAGGTTGTTTTTAGCAATATCTATGATTGATTTTCGATTAAAGATTAAGTAGCGACGCTTTCCACCCAATTGCCGCCAAAGCACTGCACTACGCATAGCAGAGAGTAACAATGCGCGGATCTTTTCTTGAGTTTGTGGGCGTTTTAAAAATTCTGGATTGCCTGATATCTGCAGTTTAGGCCCTAATGGGCTAATAATATCGCTGTAGATCCCTGCAAAATTGGCAATAACTTGATCGCTTGTGAGTTCAAAATGGCTCAGCTGTCTATGTACTTGATTAATTCGCTCAGAGAGCATGGCAAGGGCATTGTTAGAGCGGGCGAGTTTGCGCTCTAAGGCTAAAATGCCGACTAAATAACGGGTGATTTCCATATCCTTGTTTTGACTATCACCGAGCTGACTGACAATGAGTTGATAACCTTTATTTAAGGCTATTTTATCCGTATATACATCGCTGGTGGTGTCAGGGTTAGTCACTAAAATGGCATTTAAGCTTGCGGCAATGGCATCCATATCCGCATTGCTTTGCCTTGTAAGATGTTGTACTTGACTGATAGCTTGTAAAATACCCGCTAATGCCATTGTTCTTTCAATTAGTTGATCGCTCAAGTTATTATTCTCTTATCAGTGAGTCGATAATGCCACCGCCTAGACAGATTTCATTATCATAAAAAACGGCAGATTGACCAGGAGTGACGGCGGCAACGGCTTCATCAAAAATAACGCGAATGTGCTTGTCATCATCATAGGTGACAGTACAAGGAACATCTTGTTGGCGATAGCGGGTTTTGACTGTTAATTTAGTGCCGTGTTTGGGGCCTTTTCTATCAACCCAATGTAATTGATTTGCAATTAACCCTATTGACATTAAGCGAGGATGTTGGCCGCCTTGGCCCACAATTAAGACATTGCGTTTAAGATCTTTGTCGACCACATACCAAGGGTCATCATTGCTGTCTTTCATGCCGCCAATCCCTAAACCTTTGCGTTGACCTAATGTGTGATACATTAAGCCTTGGTGAGTGCCAATGACTTCACCTTCACAGGTTTCAATATTGCCAGGTTGAGCGGGCAAAAAGGTGGCTAAAAAATCAGTGAATTTACGTTCGCCAATAAAACAAATACCGGTACTGTCTTTTTTATCATGGGTAATTAAGCCCATTTTTTTAGCGATATCTCTGACTTCACTTTTTTCCAGTTCACCAACGGGAAATAAAGAGCGGGCAATTTGCTCATGGCTTAAGGTATAAAGAAAATAGCTTTGATCTTTATTGTTATCGATACCCCGTAGCATTTGGCTTTTATCATTGCTGTCGCGGCGGCGCACATAATGGCCCATGGCAATAAAATCGGCATCAAGGATATCATCGGCAAAGTCTAAAAAGGCTTTAAACTTAATTTCTTTATTGCACATAATATCAGGATTAGGTGTGCGACCCGCTTTATATTCAGCTAAAAAATATTCAAACACGTTATCCCAATATTCAGCAGCAAAATTGACTGTGTGTAAGGTGATCCCCAGTTTGTCACAAACCGCTTGTGCGTCTTTTAAGTCTTCGGCTGCCGCGCAATATTCATCGGTGTCATCTTCTTCCCAATTCTTCATAAATAGGCCTTCAACTTGATAACCTTGTTGAAGTAATAAGTAGGCTGAAACTGATGAATCCACACCGCCAGACATGCCGACAATGACTTTTTTACCAAGATGCGAAGGTTCGATAGCTGTCATAAATCCTAAAAACCGTAAAAGTGAGCTGTATAAAAGAGTGACGATGTTACTTTTAACATAAAAATATTGTCGTTTTCTTCATAACATCTTATTAACGCCACAGCATTTTGTGGCGCATTATTCTAGCATGCCTTAACCTGTGGAGTCATCTTAGTGCCCATGAAAATAAAATTGAAATAAAATGATCAAATTGACAAATATTTATCGTTAAGAAGATCAAGTGGGTAATGGGGTTGAGTTTGATAATCTTGAATAGATTGCAATACTAGCGGGCTACGAAGTTGATTCTTAAGTGTCAAAATTTCATCGAAAGTGAGCCAGATGGCATTCAAAATGGCATGATCTTGCGGTGAGGGCGTGATTTTTTTATCAAGGTCGACACAAAATGTATACCGCACAAATGCAAGTTCTGGGGTTGCGCTAAATTGATAAATACCCACTAGGGCATCGGGTAAGATTGTTAACCCTGTTTCTTCCCACACTTCCCGTTGGCAAGCCTTGATTAAACTTTCGTTTTTTTCAAGGTGTCCAGCGGGTTGATTGTATTGGATTTGGCCGTTAATACTTTCCTTCACCATCAAGAATTGGTTATTGAAGTGAATAATACAGGCGACGGTTGTGTTAGGTTTATAACGTTCAGTCATGCATGGCTCTATCTGGTTTTATTGTGTCGAATCTACGTGTGAATTTGTGTGATGTTTCACTGATGTTGTTTCACTGATCATTTTTAGCCTTCATCGGCAGTGAGCGATATTCACCTAAAGCAAGATCTTTCAGGCTCCATTGCCCTATTTTATAACGGATTAATCTGAGTGTAGGAAAACCAATATGGGCTGTCATGCGTCGAACTTGGCGGTTTCTACCTTCAATGATACCAATCTCAAGCCAAGAGGTGGGACAATTCTTTCGCTCTCTGATGGGCGGAGTTCTTGGCCATATTTGCGGTTCATCAATACGTTTTATTGTAGCGGGTAACGTCGGGCCATCTTTGAGTGTGACGCCTTGTCTGAGCGCTTCTAATTGCTCATCAGTAGGTATGCCTTCAACCTGAGCCCAATAAACTTTAGTTGTTTTTTTATTAGGTTGCGTTATTTTGGCTTGGAGTTTTCCATCATTCGTTAGCAGTAATAAGCCTTCACTGTCTCTGTCGAGTCGTCCCGCTGCGTAAACATTTGGAATGGAAATAAAGTCTTTTAATGTTTGACGGCCAGCGTCATCGGTAAACTGACACAAGACATCAAAAGGCTTATTAAACAAGATGAGTTTAGGATCAACAACGGGTTTTTTAATGGGGCGTTGGTAGCTAGCGGCATTGACATTCGTTGCTTGACGAGGTTTTCGCTTCGCGCGTTTAAGGGAAGGAGGAAGCGTTTTATTTGTATAAGATTGTGCCACGCCGATAATCTCAGATTAATGAAAAGTGCTAATTGTACAGCTTAGTTGCCATTTCAATGAAGCGAAATTTGAATCTTACAGGGAATGCTCTATGATGGGTGTCTAAAATGTCATAGTCTTTTTTAATTTATTGTTTTAAATAGTGAGGTAAGGTGATGTCATTGAATGAGATTACCTAGCTCTGCTTTAGTCATGGATAAGAGAGAAGGGGGGATATGGACCGTTATTTTAATAATTCCAGCAGAATTCTGCATTGCGGTACATGCATAAGCCGCTTCTTTATACATGTTTAAAATCATTTTAGATATTGATTTGCATTAATTTTTTAGTTTGTCATTCAAAGTAGGATAAGATATGAACGATAAGTCAACGATCATTTACACAGAAACAGATGAAGCGCCTGCATTAGCGACTCTCTCTTTATTACCTATTATTAATACCTTTACTCAAGCGGCTGGTGTGAATGTTGAAATTCGAGATATTTCTCTTTCTGGACGCATTATTGCTAATTTTCCCAATCACTTAGCACCTGAATTAAGAATTGGGGATGCACTTGCTGAATTAGGCGAGTTAGCCACTAAACCTGAAGCGAATATCATCAAACTGCCTAATATTAGTGCCTCGATCCCTCAACTTAAAGCTTGTATAGCAGAGTTACAAGCCAAAGGTTATGATTTACCTGACTATCCTGATGAGCCTAAAAGTGCTGCTGAAGAGGCGATCAAGAAGCGTTATGATAAAATTAAGGGCAGTGCGGTAAACCCTGTATTACGTGAAGGAAACTCTGATCGTCGCGCGCCTGGTGCGGTGAAAAAATATGCGAAGAAGCATCCTCATTCTATGGGGGCTTGGTCAAGTGAGTCTAAGTCACACGTTGCCCATATGAGCGAAGGTGACTTTTTTGGTAGTGAGCAATCAGTGACTGTGTCTCAAGCAGCCAATGTGAATATTGTTCTGACGAAAAAAGATGGCTCAGAAAAAGTATTACGTGAGTCTTTGTCATTAAAGGCTGGTGAAGTGGTTGATGCTGCTGTGATGAGCCAAGCAGCATTAGTGGACTTTTATCACCGTGAAACGGCAAATGCTAAGCAAGAAGATGTGCTGCTTTCTTTGCATTTAAAAGCCACTATGATGAAAGTGTCCGATCCTATTTTATTTGGCCATGCTGTTAAAGTCTATTATGCTGATATATTTGCTAAATATGGTGAACTTTTCAATGAGTTAGGTGTTGATGTTAATAATGGTGTGGGTGATGTTTATGCGAAAATCGCCACATTGCCTGATGCCAAAAAAGCCGAAATTGAAGCGGATATTGCGGCTGTTTATGAAAAGCAAGCGCAGCTTGCTATGGTTGATTCAGACAAAGGCATTACCAATTTACATGTTCCGAGTGATGTGATTATTGATGCTTCTATGCCTGCCGCGATCCGTAGCTCGGGTCAAATGTGGGGACCTGATGGCAAGCTCAAAGACATGAAAGCCATGATCCCAGACCGTTGTTATGCCGGGGTTTACCAAGAAACTATAACATTTTGTAAAGAGCACGGTGCATTTGATCCAACCACTATGGGCAGTGTGCCTAATGTGGGACTCATGGCACAGAAAGCGGAAGAGTACGGCAGTCACGATAAAACCTTTGAAATACCTGCAGCAGGTACTGTCAATGTGATTGATAATAATGGTGATGTGCTTATGTCACACGCTGTTGAAGCCGGTGATATTTACAGAATGTGTCAAGTTAAAGATGCACCGATCCGTGATTGGGTGAAGTTAGCAGTGAATCGCGCTCGTTTATCAAACACGCCAGCTGTTTTTTGGTTAAACCCTGAACGTGCCCATGACGTACAAATGATCCAAAAAGTAAAAGCTTATTTGCAAGATCATGATACCGAGGGATTAGAATTGCATATTAAGTCACCGGTTGAAGCAACGCGCTTTACTTTAAACCGAGTGAAGGAAGGGCTTGATACCATTTCTGTAACCGGGAATGTATTACGGGATTATTTAACGGATTTGTTTCCTATTTTAGAACTTGGAACCAGTGCTAAAATGTTGTCGATTGTGCCGTTGATGAATGGTGGTGGTTTGTTTGAAACGGGTGCCGGTGGCAGTGCCCCTAAGCATGTTCAACAAGTCGAAAAAGAAGGTCACTTACGCTGGGATTCATTAGGTGAGTTTCTCGCATTAGGCGCGTCGTTAGAGCATTTAAGTCAAAGTACGGGAAATACTCAAGCTCAAGTGTTAGCTGACACCCTTGATGAAGCCATCGGCCAATTTTTAAATAGCAATAAATCTCCTTCACGTCGTGTTGGTGAGTTAGATAACCGAGGCAGTCATTTTTATTTAGGTCTGTATTGGGCTCAAGCGGTGGCAGCTCAAACTGGTGATAGTGAATTACAATCTCATTTTGCAGGTATTGCAAAAACATTAACAGAGAATGAGTCGGTTATCGTTCAAGAGTTGAATGATGCGCAAGGTGAGCCAGTGGATTTAGGTGGTTATTATCGTTTAGATAGCGCTAAGGCAACAAAAGTGATGCGTCCAAGTGCCACATTAAATGCTGTTTTTGGTTGATTTTTAGCTGCTAGGTGTTTTTAAGGCAATAAAAAAGCAGGGGCAAGCCCTGCTTTTTTTGCGTTTTATTGACTAATTAGACGGTGATATTGCAGATGCGTGCATTCCTTTCGGGCCCGCTTCTACCTCAAATGTGACAGGTTGGCCCGCTTTTAACGTTCGATAGCCCTCCATTTCAATGGTAGAATAATGTGCAAAAACGTCCTCACCACCGGCATCAGGGCAAATAAACCCAAAACCTTTGGCGTTGTTGAACCATTTTACAGTTCCGCTTGCCATACGTTCACTTCCTTCTGTTGTTTACTTACCAGTAAGATAGTAAAACCAAATTAAAGCGATGAAAAATCCAGCGCTTAGATAACAGAATGAAAGCAAAAAAAGAGAATGTCAAGACAAAATTAACAAAAAATATACAAATTTTTAAAATTTAACATTTAAAGTGTTTACCTAAGTATCGATTGAAAAAGCATCGAACAGATCGAAATAGATTGGTATATGCGATAACTAAGGGCTAAGATTGAAGCATGAGTAGAACAGAACATATCGAACACATAGAAGAAAGTGAACAGGTTGAATTTAAGCGACCTTCTATGTATTTAGTCATTTTAAATAATGACGATTACACGCCGATGGATTTTGTGATAGATGTACTGAAGCAGTTTTTCAATAAGGATGAGCAGCAAGCTACAGAGATAATGTTGGCGATTCATCATGAAGGAAAGGGAGTCTGTGGGGTTTTTCCTTTTGGTATTGCAGAAACAAAGGTAGCTCAAGTTAATCAGTTTGCAAGAGAAAATCAACATCCATTATTGTGTACTTTAGAAAAAGCCTAGTCAGTTCATAACCGTTAATTTTTAGGGGGGCTTATGCTAAACAAAGATCTTGAAATCACCTTGAATTTGGCCTTTCAACAAGCCAGGGACGCACGTCATGAGTATATGACGGTAGAACATCTCTTGTTAGCGTTAATTGATAATCCCTCAGCACAGGAAGCGTTAGTGTCTTGTGGTGCAGATCTCGATAAGCTACGAGAAGAGGTGTCTAGCTTTATACAACAAACCACGCCAATTATTGCCGATTTAGAAGAAGAGAAAGAGACACAGCCCACATTAGGTTTTCAACGAGTATTACAGCGCGCCGTGTTTCATGTGCAATCTTCTGGGCGTAACGAAGTCACAGGGGCCAATGTATTAGTGGCCATTTTTAGTGAGCAAGAATCTCAAGCCGTTTATTTACTTCGCAATAGTGCCATTACACGTCTCGATGTGGTGAATTTCATTTCCCATGGATTCTCTAAAAAAGACGATGCTCAAGAACAAGCACCCGGCATGGATCGCCTTGAAGATCAAAGCGAGGAAGAAGATCGCAGTATGCTGTCTCAGTTTACGCTCAATTTGAATCATGCCGTTGAGCAGGGGCATATTGATCCATTAATTGGACGCAGTGAAGAGATAGAACGTTCTATACAGATTTTGTGTCGTCGACGTAAGAACAATCCATTATTGGTCGGGGAAGCAGGTGTCGGTAAAACAGCGATTGCCGAAGGGCTGGCCTATCGGATTGTGAAAGAGGAAGTGCCAGAGATTATGAGTCAAGTGACAGTGTATTCTCTTGATTTAGGGGCATTATTGGCTGGAACTAAATATCGTGGTGATTTTGAAAAGCGTTTTAAGGGCTTACTTAAAGAACTTAAAAATGATCAAGATGCTATTTTATTTATTGATGAAATTCATACTATTATTGGGGCTGGTGCGGCTTCCGGTGGTGTCATGGATGCGTCCAATTTACTTAAACCTTTACTCTCTAGTGGTCACTTAAGGTGTATGGGGTCGACAACCTATCAAGAGTATCAGAGTATTTTTGAAAAAGATCATGCATTGGCCCGTCGTTTCCAAAAAATTGATATTACCGAGCCTTCTGTTGCTGAAACCACAAAAATCCTTAAAGGATTGAAATCAAAATATGAAGAACATCATGGCGTGAGATATACTCAGGCGGCGCTGAGTATTGCCGCTAAGTTATCAGACAAGCATATTAATGACAGGCAGCTTCCGGATAAGGCCATTGATGTTATTGATGAAGCTGGCGCAAAAATGGCTATGCAGCCTCAGAGTAAACGTAAAAAAACCATTGGTCAGAGTGAAATTGAGGCCATTATTGCTAAAATGGCGCGGATCCCTGAAAAGTCCGTATCCACCTCTGATAAGGAGTTATTGAAAAACCTAGAGCGTAACCTTAAGATGGTGGTGTTTGGTCAAGACAGTGCGATTGAGAGCTTGAGCGCAGCTATTCGATTATCTCGCAGTGGATTAAATGCCGAGACTAAGCCCGTTGGTAGCTTTTTATTTGCGGGACCTACCGGTGTCGGTAAAACCGAAGTGACGAGTCAACTGGCGTCATGCTTAGGCTTGAAGTTTATTCGTTTTGATATGTCAGAATATATGGAAAGTCATACCGTTTCTCGTTTAATTGGCGCACCACCAGGCTATGTGGGTTATGATCAAGGTGGCTTGTTAACAGATGAGGTCATAAAACATCCCCACAGTGTTGTGTTGCTTGATGAGATTGAAAAAGCGCACTCGGATGTTTACAACTTACTGCTGCAAGTCATGGATCATGGGACATTAACCGATAACAATGGGCGTAAAGCTGATTTTAGGCATGTGACCTTAGTGATGACTACCAATGCAGGTGTGAGGGAAACGATCCGTAAGTCTGTGGGCTTTAAGCAGCAAGATCATAGTGAAGATGCCATGTCTGAAATTAATAAACTCTTTTCACCTGAATTTCGCAATCGTTTAGATTCCATTATTTGGTTTAATCATTTAGATATGACAGTGATAGCGAAAGTGGTTGATAAATTCCTTGTTGAGCTACAAGCACAACTTGATGAGAAAGGGGTGAGCTTAGAAGTGAGTGACGAAGCCTTAACTTGGCTAGCTGAAAAAGGTTATGATAAAAGTATGGGGGCAAGGCCAATGTCTCGTGTTGTCACCGAATCTATCAAAAGACCACTGGCAGACGAAATTTTATTTGGTCAGTTAGAAAAAGGTGGTGTTGCTCATGTGGATGTTAAAGAGGGTGATATTGTGATACATACGCAGTCGCTTGAAAAAGTCACCCATTAATATTTTTTGCCATAAAATGAATAAAAAAGCCGAGATATTCATATCTCGGCTTTTTTGTATGCAATAAATCGTTTAGGACTAACTTTAGCGTGAACGGAAGACGATGCGTCCTTTGCTCAAATCATATGGGGTTAGTTGAACGGTAACCTTATCACCCGTCAGAATACGGATGTAATTCTTACGCATTTTACCTGAGATGTGTGCAGTCACGACATGACCATTTTCTAGTTCTACTCGAAACATTGTATTTGGTAAGGTTTCAAGGATCGTCCCTTGCATCTCAATGTTGTCTTCTTTCGCCATTAATCAGTTATCCTGTTAGCCTTCAAATGATAAAAACGCAAGCATGATGCCGGAATTCAGGGCTCCTGTAAAGAAAAGTTCCCTCGAAAGCTGAGAATCTCTTATTAAAGGAGGGTTATTTATGGTTTAGGATTTGAAGGAACGGCAGGAAGCCAGCCTGACGAAGTGAGGATTTGGTGGGGATTGTAGTTGCGTTTATAGGCCATTTTTCTAGATTCATCAATTTGATAGCCTAAATATAAAAATTCTTTCTGCATCATTTTAGCAATACGGCATTGTAACAAAATAAGAAAACTGCCTAATGACCGTTTATGCTCTTCTGGTTCAAAGAAGCTGTAAATTGCTGAAAAACTGTTTGGTAAAATGTCGGTGACGGCGACACCAATGAGTCGACTCTCTAAAGTCAATTCTATTAACATAGGTGATAACCAATTTGCAGCAATAAAATTATGATATTGCTCTGGTGAAGGTGGATACATGCCACCATCACGATGGCGTTCATTAATATACCGCTCATATAAGGCATAGTGCGCTTTAGTATGATGATCCACAATTTTCCAAGTGACGTCTTTATTATGATTGAGTGTTCGCTTATGTCTTTTTGAGGGAGTGAAGTAATTGACAGGGATACGTATGGGTAAACAGGCATGGCAGTGAGGACAATCAGGCCTGTAAATGGTGCTCCCACTGCGTCTAAAGCCTAAAGATAACAGTTGTTCAAATAAGCTTGGATTGAGCCCTTGTTCTTGTATTACCAGCAATTGCTCCATTTCTTCACTGAGATAGCTGCAATTGAAAGTTTGGGTTTTTCCTACGGAAAACTTTTGTGCTTTAGAGCTCAACTGACACCTCTTTAGACTTCCAACAATGGCTTGCGACAGCTTTATCTCTTAATTGTACCAGCTGGTGCATAAATTGGTTGCGTGAAACAGCTTGAGCGCCCATAGAAGTTAAATGTGGATTAACCAGTTGCGTATCAATCAGGGTGAAATTAGCGTTTAATAAATGCTGCTGTAAGCAAACCATTGCGGCTTTTGATGCATTGGTTTCGATATGGAACATGGATTCACCACAAAAAACTTGACCGACAGCAATGCCGTATAAACCTCCTATGAGTCTATTTCCATTCCATACTTCAATGGAATGGGCTTTTTCTTGTTGATGCAAAGCGGTGTAAGCGGCTTGAATATCACGTGTGATCCAAGTGCCCTCTTGCGCTTTTCTCGGCATGGCACATGCGTGAATGACATGCTCAAATGCACGGTTAATGCTATAATGCCAATCTTGTTTTTTGAGATATTTACGCAGGCTTCGGCTAATCTTGAGTTGGCCAACGGGAATAATAGCGCGAGGATCCGGTGACCACCATAAAATGGGATCATTGTCATTAAACCAAGGAAAAATGCCGTTGTAATAGGCATTAAGTAAGCGTTGAGGTTTTAAGTCTCCTCCGACAGCTAGCAAACCATTAGGTTCAGTTAAAGCCTGATCTGTTGGAGGAAAGGCTTGCTGTTCATTATTTAAATAGGACAGAGTGTTCAAATTGGGTATTATTAATGCTACTGACTACCTATTAAGTTAGCGGAAAAATCCATATGTTGAAACCTAATCTTAGCTGGGCATGTATTCTTTTATTGTTAACAGCTACTTTTCCTGTGCTGGCAGCTTATGAGCGTAATCAAGCTGTTCCTGTTGAAAAAGTGGAATATGGGCAAGTCATTTCTGTCAGAAATATTACTCAAAAACAATTAATTGAAGATCAGAATCGAGGTTGGAAAACCTTTGGAGGCGCCCTAGTTGGTGGAGTGATTGGTCATCAATTTGGTGGTGGAAGCGGCCAAACGGTTGCCACTATTTTAGGTGCTCTGGTCGGAGCAGGTGTCGGCAATAATCTTGGCAATAGTGATTACTATCAACAAACGGCTTTAGTTGAGTTGATGATAAAACAAGATAATGGCCAAGAAATTATGATCCTGCAAGACAGAGATCCCAATATGATTTTTAATGTTAATGATGAAGTTAGGGTGGTTTATTTACAAGGATCCGTAAGAGTGGATATGGCGATGTAACGGATATTGACTCATTTTTTCATCATTTAATAAATAGGAATTCATGCTCTTTTAGTGCCATCATTAAGACGAGCAGGGTTCTAATTAGCTTTAAATAACAATATCTTTTTTATTTTAGTATCAATTAAGAGTTAACGCACTATAAAATAAGAGTAAATATACTTCTCATTCACTGCTATTATTTTAATGGGTGTCGGCAACTTAGTTTGTTGGATATCCATAAAAATAATAAATCAAACATAATACAAGGAAGAAAAACATTATTCTCTCATGACTCTAAGGTAGAGTTTTGTGTCAGTTTGGTCTTTTTTAGTATGTATATAAATGATAATTATGATTTTGATTTTGCATAATAAAAAACAAATAAACTGAAATTTCAAAATGTACAAATAATAAGTGTATACATACTTTTCCCTTCTTTTTATAAGATTCTATTTTGTCATTTTCCAGGGCCTGTTGATCTTTTGTGGTTAAATTATGTCCGAGATAAACGTGTTTTAATCGCGACGGGAGGGATGAAGCCTAGTGATCTAAGCCCTCTTTCTTTAACGAAGAGGCTCCCAACAAAGAGTAAAACACGTTTAGCCGGATCCTACGGACAGCGTTTGTGGCTCCTTTCTACGGCGTTATCGCTTGTTTATGTAGAATAACTACAACACGCAAGCTCTGCCTTGTATAAAGAACCCACAAAATGCTGCAGAAATCATCACCAAAGATAAACAGGCCCTAATACTATTATTCTTCATTTTATATTTTTCAATTTAATTTTCATTATTAATCAATGGATTAAATAATTAGGCTAATTATTTAGTATTAGTTGCTATTCAATTAATGCCTGTTTGTCTTCATTAGTATTAGTGAAGGTATTAGCTAAGTATGATTTTAAGTATTAAATAAAGGTTTTTATATGGTTATTAATTTGTGATCATTTATAGTCATCAAGTCTTCTCACTTGGACTTGGATGGTTTGATTGATAGAGACAGTAATGGGCAGTAATGTGCTTCGCGTATTCTTGTACTTAAACCTCGAGTGAAGGGCTATTTATTTGTAATAACTTAAAGTCTCAATATTGATATTGAAGTCATTTGGCAAAGTGTAAACGTTAATTTCTAATCCATTGGTGAATCCATTTAACGATTAAATCGTTGATGATGATTGGAGAGTAGTAATGAAATCGAATAATGAGATTAAACAATCCGTTAATCAGGATGATCCACGATTAAATAAACGTTTAAAAGACTCACCTATCGCCATTGTCGGAATGGCTAACTTATTTCCGCACGCTCGTTATTTAGAGCAATTTTGGGATCTGATCAGTGACAAAGTGAATGCGATCACTGATGTACCTGACACTCATTGGAATGTTGATGATTATTTCGATACAAATCAAAAAAGACCAGATAAAAGTTATTGCAAGCGAGGAGGTTTTTTACCTGAAGTCGATTTTAATCCTATGGAGTTTGGCTTACCCCCTAATATTTTAGAATTAACCGATACGTCTCAACTTCTCTCTTTACTGGTTGCGAAAGAATTGTTGGCTGACGCTCAAGTTCATGATGAAGACAGTAGGGAGCATATTGGTATTGCCCTTGGTGTCGGTGGAGGGCAGAAGATCGTTCACAGTTTAACCGCGCGTTTGCAATATCCTCTTCTTAGAAAAGTCTTTAAGCATAGTGGGATCAGTGATGATGATAGTGAGATGCTGATCAAAAAATTTCAAGATCAGTATATTCATTGGGAAGAAAATTCCTTTCCAGGATCATTAGGGAACGTTATCGCTGGTCGTATTGCTAATCGCTTTAATTTAGGTGGAATGAACTGCGTTGTGGATGCTGCCTGTGCGGGTTCATTAGCAGCGATGAGAATGGCAATCAGTGAACTGGTTGATGGCCGAAGTGAAATGATGATAACTGGAGGAGTGTGCACTGATAATTCGCCTTCTATGTATATGAGTTTTTCTAAAACCCCCGCTTTTACGACGCAAGAGGTGATCCAGCCTTTTGATATTGAATCTAAAGGTATGATGATAGGTGAAGGTATTGGTATGGTCGCCTTGAAACGACTTGAGGATGCACAAAGGGATGATAATCGAATATATGCAGTGATCAAGGGCATAGGCTCTTCATCAGATGGAAAATTTAAAAGTATTTATGCTCCACGTTCAGAAGGACAAGCTATGGCGCTAAAGCGTGCTTATGATGATGCAGGTATACTTCCTCACAGTGTGGGGTTGGTTGAAGCACATGGCACGGGGACCGCGGCTGGTGATGTAGCTGAGTTTGAAGGATTAAAGCGTGTTTTTGAAGAATATTCTGACGGTTTACAACATATTGCTCTTGGATCGGTCAAATCTCAAATTGGGCATACTAAAGCAACGGCGGGAACGGCGGGGTTGATGAAAGCGGCGTTAGCTTTACACCATAAAGTCTTGCCTGCCACTATCAATGTTTCTCAGCCGAACCCTAAACTGAATATTTTCGCATCGCCTTTTTACCTCAATACAGAAACGCGACCTTGGTTTCGCAAAGATGAGACGACTCCGCGTCGAGCGGGGATCAGTTCTTTTGGGTTTGGTGGCACAAATTTTCATTTTGTTTTAGAAGAATATTGTGCTGAACATCAACGTCAACAATCACATACTCAATATCGTTGTCGTCAGGTTGCTGCGACTTTCTTATTTAGCCAAGCAACAAAAGAAAAGCTCATTCAATTATTGAATGAAACTCAACAGACGTGCCAAGAAAATCGCCAAACTTTTGATGATATTGCTGCGACCCATGGTTTAAGGGAATTAAATTATAGTGAACCGCGATTGGGATTCGTCGCAAGAAATAACGCTGAACTTGACGCTGCGATTACTCAAGCCTTAACCATGTTTAAGAATAATGACGCGGATAATTGGCAAGGGATGGGAGGAATGCAGTATCGCTCTCAAGCTTTAGTCAACTCAAGCAATAACAGCAAGAAGGTTGCTGCTTTATTTGCGGGACAAGGGAGTCAGTATTTAAATATGGGGCGTGAATTAGCGTGCCACTTTCCAGAGATCAGAACGCATTTCTCTTATGCTGATCGAGTGTTTCATCAACATGGTAAATCACTTCTCTCTGAGCAAGTGTATCCTAAACCTGTTTTTGAGCTATCTGAAGTGAAACAGCAAGAAAAGTGTTTAACCAATACACTCAATGCACAAAGTGCGATTGGTGCGCTTTCTTTAGGTCAATATGAATTGATGCAAGCTGCAGGTTTTGAAGCCGATATGTTTGCTGGCCATAGTTTTGGTGAGTTGACGGCATTGTGTGCGGCAGGAGTGATAGAGCAAACCGATTATTACCAGTTAGCTTATGCTCGTGGTGAGGCAATGGCAAGTAAAGCCTGTGACACTGAAGATAAAGGTGTGATGAGTGCTGTGGTGATCAAATCGGGCTTATCGATAGCGCAACTTGAATCTTGCTTAGCTGATTTCAATGATGTCAGTATTGCCAATTATAATTCTCCCACTCAAGTTGTGATAGCAGGATCCAGTGATGGCGTTGACAAAGCCAGTCAGGCTTTAAAGGCATTAGGGTTTAGTATTATTGGCTTGCCTGTTTCAGCGGCTTTTCATACTCAATTGGTGAGTCATGCTCAGAAGCCATTTGGTCGCGCCATTGATAAAGCGGTATTTTCATCTCCTGAAAAAACCATTTACAGTAATGTATCGGGTGAGCAATATGTTAACGAGGGAGAGCAGATTAAAAATAGCTTTAAGATGCATATGCTTCAATCGGTTCATTTCAGTCAACAAATATTAAATATGTATGAGGCTGGTGCGCGTATATTTGTTGAGTTTGGCCCTAAAAACATTCTTCAAAAATTAGTTAAAGAAACATTAGCCGATAAGGCTGAAGATGTTTGCTTGATCAGTATGAACGGCGAGGCAAAGGGAAACAGTGATACACAATTAAGGTCTGCCGCGGTGAATATGGCTGTTGCCGGTCTGCCCATCATTGAATTGGATCCTTATCAAAGACCCAAACGAAAGCCTGAAAAATTAACTCCTATGCATGTCAAATTAACGGCAGCAAATTATATTAGTCAAGCGACGCAAGAAAAGATGATGCAATCTTTACAGTCGGGTAAAGTCTCTTTTTCAGTGGTTCCTAGTGAAATCAAAGAACCTAGTGACATTAAAGAAGGTGTTGCTGATATTGAAAGCAAGCCTCGGCTTGATGACGAAAAAGTGTTAGTAGAGTCAGCATTAAGCACTGTTAATTCACACAATAATCAAGCCACTAAAGAGACTGAGTTAAAGTCTCAAGAGACACCCAATACTGAGGCGTTATTGTTATCACAGGAGCGAATGTTAGCGATCCACAAGGCTTTTATGGCCATACCGAAACAATATAATGAGACGGTCACTCAGTTAATGGCGGAGCAGAATGCGTTAACTGAAAAAGGGGGACAGATCTCACCAGAATTACAAAAAACGTTAGACAGCTACCATCAAGAACATGCTAATACGTTAAAGCAACACGAACAATATTTAGCATTACAAGAACAAGCATATCGTCAACTACGTCAACCACATCAGCCACGTCAACTACGTCAATCTTCAATGTTAGTGCAAGAAGGTGTATCTCCTACGGTCACAGAAAAAATAGAGTCAAATAAAGGTGATAGTAAAAGCGATAACCAAATGATATCGGCGAATAACATCGAGCCTCTTCAAGAGCAAGCGGATAACGTTAATATGAGTAATGAGCTTGAGGTCTTAATGTTGCAAGTGGTGGCAGAAAAAACCGGTTATCCAACGGAAATGCTCGCCCTTGATATGGACATGGAAGCGGATTTAGGCATAGATTCCATCAAGCGTGTTGAAATCTTAGGAACAGTGCAGACCCAAGCACAATCCCTGCCGGAATTGAACCCCGAGGAAATGGCAGAGTGCCGTACTCTAGGGGATATCGTCAGTTACCTTAATGCCCAGCTCTCTGAGCAAGGAATCGAACAAGTATTGGAGCAAGACAGTGAACAGCTGCCCTCAACTCAAGACGATGGTGATACAGTGCCTGATAATGTATCTACCTCTTTGGATGATAATGTATCAATGGAATCGGTTGTTGAGGCTATTTATGATGCCAATCAAAGTACTTTCAAAGATGAGCTTGTAGCGACCAATACCGCGGCACCCACAGCTGAAACTGATAAGGCTGGAAAGAGTGTAATAGCTGAGCAAGACTTACAGGCCTTAATGTTGCAAGTGGTGGCAGAAAAAACCGGTTATCCAACGGAAATGCTTGACCTTGATATGGACTTGGAAGCGGATTTAGGCATAGATTCCATCAAGCGTGTTGAAATCTTAGGGACAGTGCAGACTCAAGCAACATCTCTACCTGAGTTGAACCCCGAGGAAATGGCAGAATGCCGCACTCTAGGGGATATCGTCATTTATCTTAATGCCCAGCTCTCTGAGCAAGGAATCGAACCAGTATTGGAGCAAGACAGTGAACAGCTGCCCTCAACTCAAGATGAGCTTGTAGCGGCCAATACTGCGACATCTCAGACCGTTAAGGCTGGAAAGGCTGAAATAGCTGAGCAAGACTTACAGGCCTTAATGTTGCAAGTGGTGGCAGAAAAAACTGGTTATCCTGCTGAAATGCTCGCCCTTGATATGGACATGGAAGCAGATTTGGGCATAGATTCCATCAAGCGTGTTGAAATCTTAGGAACAGTGCAGACCCAAGCACAATCCCTGCCGGAATTGAACCCCGAGGAAATGGCAGAGTGCCGTACTCTAGGGGATATCGTCAGTTACCTTAATGCCCAGCTCTCTGAGCAAGGAATCGAACAAGTATTGGAGCAAGACAGTGAACAGCTGCCCTCAACTCAAGACGATGGTGATACAGTGCCTGATAATGTATCTACTTCTTTGGATGATAATGTATCAATGGAATCGGTTGTTGAGGCTATTTATGATGCCAATCAAAGTACTTTCAAAGATGAGCTTGTAGCGACCAATACCGCGGCACCCACAGCTGAAACTGATAAGGCTGGAAAGAGTGTAATAGCTGAGCAAGACTTACAGGCCTTAATGTTGCAAGTGGTGGCAGAAAAAACCGGTTATCCAACGGAAATGCTCGCCCTTGATATGGACTTGGAAGCGGATTTAGGCATAGATTCCATCAAGCGTGTTGAAATCTTAGGGACAGTGCAGACTCAAGCAACATCTCTACCTGAGTTGAACCCCGAGGAAATGGCAGAATGCCGCACTCTAGGGGATATCGTCATTTATCTTAATGCCCAGCTTTCTGAGCAAGGAATTGAACCAGTACTGGAGCAAGACTGTGATCAGCTGCCTTCAACGCAAGATGATGGTGATACAGTGCCTAATAATGTATCTACCTCTTTGGATGATAATGTATCAATGGAGTCGGTTGTTGAGGCTATTTATGATGCCAATCAAAGCACTGCAAAAGATGAGCCTGTAGCGGCCAATACCGCGGCACCTCAGACCGATAAGGCTGTAAAGGGTGAAATAGCGGAGCAAGACTTACAGGCCTTAATGTTGCAAGTGGTGGCAGAAAAAACCGGTTATCCTGCTGAAATGCTCGCCCTTGATATGGACATGGAAGCGGATTTAGGCATAGATTCCATCAAGCGTGTTGAAATCTTAGGAACAGTGCAGACCCAAGCAACATCCCTGCCGGAATTGAATCCAGAGGAAATGGCTGAGTGTCGTACTCTGGGTGAGATAGTGACTTATTTAACAGAGCAATTATCTTCCCTGTCAGTCAAGGTTGATCAACCCAAGTGTGGGCAAAAGCATAATACAGAGCCGAACATGTTGTCTGCAAACACAGCAAACATATCATCAGAGGATGCACAGACCCTGACTTTACCTAAGCACAGTGATGTTGCGCTGACAGCTTTGCCTGCATTGGCTTGTAAAAATTTGGGTGCTTATCCGCAAAATGCCTGCATTATTATTGTTGACGATGGATATAATGCTGGTGAATTGGCCGCAGTATTGCGTGCTCAACAATTGCAAGTGGCTGTGATCCGGTTACTTAAAGGGGAGCAGCAATCATTGTTAAGCGCTGAGGTAGAGAGTTTTCAGCCTCAAGGTGATGATGAAGCAGCATTCAAGGATACGCTAGATCAAATTTATCACACCTTCCCTCATATTGCCGGGTTTATTTATTTACAACCAAATAGCAGTGTAGCGCAACAGACTGAGCAGATGATCACTACCTTGAATACGAAAAGCCTAGCTTATGTTAAGCAGGCCTTTTTGTGGGCAAAATTACTTCAACCTAGGTTAACACAGGTAAAGGCACAAGCTAGGCATTGTTTCATAACGGTTAGTCGACTCGATGGTGGTTTTGGATTTGTGGATCGGGATGAGTTTAAGACTGCCGAATTAAATCAGTCAGGATTAACAGGATTAACTAAAACCTTAGCCCATGAATGGCCTAGCGTTTTTTGTAAAGCCTTGGATATCACACCTAAAATCAATGGTCATGAATTTGCTCAGGCGATATTACTTGAATTATGTGAGCAAGATCAAATTCATGTGGATATAGGGATCACGCCAAGCGCTCGAACCACATTAACATTGGCATCTGGTGTTCAACCAACAGCATCTTCAACTAATGTTAGCTATAAGCCTGCCGTAGCTTTAACTTGTGATGATGTGTTTTTAGTTACAGGTGGGGCGAAAGGGGTGACTAAATGTTGTGCGTTAAGATTGGCGGAAAAAACCAAAGCGCATTTTATATTAGCGGGTCGCAGTGAGTTCTTAAAAAGTGAAGATCGACCACAATGGGCGTTGAATAAAGCGCTTGATGAGCTTCAAAGTGCAGCCATAACTTATGTGAAAGCTCAAGGCATTCCAATGACGCCAATGGAGGTGGAAAAATTAATCGCGCCAGTAAAAAACAGCTTACTTATCGATGAGGCATTAATGGCATTTCATGCAGTAGGCGCTAGTGCGGAATACATGACTATGAATGTGATCGATGCTGACTCCGTTAAACAGGCCTTAACACTGTGGTCAGAGAAACAGAGGTCAGCGAAACAGAGTTTGAAAGGAGGTAAATCAACTCAATATCGACATGGTATTAGTGGTGTCATTCATGGTGCGGGTGTGATTGCCGATAATTATATTCAAAATAAATCTCTCGATGAATTTGAGTGTGTTTATCAAACAAAGATCATTGGCTTTGAACATATCATGAATACATTGGATATGTCTCGTTTGAAAGTGATTGCGTTATTTTCATCATCGTCAGCATTTTATGGTAATGAAGCACAAAGTGATTATAGTGCCTCAAATGAAATATTGAATAAGTTGGCGTTGCAATTGTCAATTAATCACCCTGAATTGAAAATCATGAGTTTTGGTTGGGGTCCTTGGGATGGAGGCATGGTGACAGATGCAATAAAAGCCCTCTTTCTTGGGCGAGGAGTTGATATCATTCCCTTGAATACGGGTGCTGAACTATTTACTCGACAGCTTTTATCTTCTAATGCGGTACAGTTAATTATTGGTAGTGACATTCATTACACAGAAAAAACATCTGCTCAAATAAAAGGTACCTCATTGATACCAAATGAGAGTAATACCACTTTTGTTCAAAACATTGCCACTGTGACTAAAGACGTTATTCTGACTCGTCGACTAAATTTACAAACCTTACCTGTCCTACATGATCATTGTATTGGTGGCAATCCAGTATTACCCGCTGTCTTTGGGATTCAATGGATGCGGGAGGCGGCGATGTCTACCTGCGGTTTAGCATTTAATGACGACAGTAAAGTGCAAGTAAAAGTAGAAGAATATCAGTTACTTAAAGGTGTTATTTTTGATTTTTTTGAAGATCAAGTATTAAGGTTGGTATTGAAGCCAGAAGAAAGGATTGTCGATCAATGCCAAGTGTTTTTTGCTCGTTTATATTGTAATGATAAACCTCAATCTACGGCGCGTTTAACTGTTTTTGTTAATGACAAATCACAGGTGATGGGTCTGCCTTCTTTGGCTGATAAGGCAGGCTTAGAACTTGGAAATAAAATTGATGATGCATTAACTGACAATTATTTGTACAACAGAGGTGTATTATTTCATGGTCCTAGACTGCAAGGAATAACAGCTATTGAGCAGATCACTGACACTTCTTTGCAGGCCTTATGTCAGTTGCCCAATGTGGCGCTTCAAGATTGTGGTTATTTCAAACCTTGTGATCAATGGGGAGGCTGCCAGCCTTATGCAGAAGATCTGCTATTACAGGCGATGTTAATTTGGGCGCGGTATCAATATGATGCTGCTAGTTTACCGACCAGCATTGAAGAGCTGATGGTTTATAAACCGCTTCGTTTAGGTGAAAAAGGGATTTTACAGTTAGAAGTGAGCGAGCATGAGCCTCATCGATTAAAAGCCAACGTGTTTTTGTATCATCAAAGTGGTGAGCTTAGCGTTAGCATGAAAGGGGCGGTGGTGACCATCAGTGACAGTTTAAATGAAGCCTTCTTGTTTAACAGAATTAAAGAGCACTACGCTTGTCCTGATTTGCTAGTGTCCGGTGGAGTATCGATTGTTGGAGGGGAGCGCTCATGAATCATTTACATAGTGGCTCAAATGGCGTTAAACCAGCCAATAGTGCATTGCGAATTGCCCTTTTTATTCAATCAAAGCATAACACCTTTGATAGGACAAGTACTCAGGCATTTGAATTATTACCTCAGCAGCCAATTGAGGTGGAAAGTATTCAAGTGAGAGAGTTTGAGCAAACATTGGCATTAGCCATTAACTTAATTAGCAAGGGAAAGGCCGTTAAGTTATACACGCCTCATTTTTGTGTATTAATGTTATCAGCGTTTACGGCGGCCCAGTTTAAATGGCATCCTCATGCTTTATTGTCAGCATTTCAGATAGATAAATCGCTTTCGACTCAGCTTACTTATGAGGTGGAACAGCGAGCGATGGCCCAAGTAAGAGGTAAGCAATATCATAGTGAAATAAAAAAAGTCACATATACTCAACTCAGTGAAGTGAAAAAGTATGAATGTTTTTGTCAATGGATCATTAATTTAATGAATCGTACATTGACTACAGAAACTCAATCTCACTTTTGGTTTAGATCGCCGTTTAAGCCGCGTATTATCGCGATGAATTTTTATCAAAAAATGAGCTCGCCTGCCGATGCGCAATCGAGCTGCATTATTTTAACTCAAGGAACCTATCAAGTACCAGCAAAGCCGTTAGTGCATGCTGAGCGATTATTTTTTGTTTTTGCGGGCAACGTGATTAGTGAAATACAGCAAGCATTGCTTGTGTTGAAAAAAGCCTTGTTGTTAGCAGATCCTTGTTTGCTCACTTTGATGAAGGACAGTCTTAGCCGTTATCTCGAAAAAGGCCAAGATAAGCCCTTAGCATTAGTGATCCAGGCGACATCAATTGGTGAATTAAACAAAGAAATTGATAGCGCTTTTAAAGCATTACCAGAAGTGATGCTATTAAAAAAACATTATAAAACGCCACTGGGCAGTTATTTCATTCCTACACCATTACATGCAGATGGGTTGACCTTTGTGTATCCAGGCATAGGTACTGTATACGATAAAATGATTAGTCATTTACATGCTTATTTTCCTCAACTTTATAAAAAATTAGAGCATGAAGGGGATTTAAGCGCGGCTTTGCAATCAGATAAAATTTATCAGGACATAGAGCTTAAGAACGTGTCTTTTAATAATACAAGCAAGGTGTCTAACTTGGATAAATTAATCCATATACGTCAAAGTAGTGCTGATGAAAAAGGGATGAACTTAGTTGAGCAGGCGATATCCGGTGTCGGTTGCAGTTATGTATTCACTAAATTATTGACAGATGTGTTTGAATTGGAACCTAAGTTTGCCATGGGATACTCCATGGGGGAAATTGCGATGTGGACGTGTTTGGGTGTATGGAAAAACCCATATGAGATGATAGAGGAAACAGCCGCAACACAGTTATTTACCTCTATGGTATCCGGTAATATGCATGCTGTTAGACAAGCTTGGGGGTTGAGTGAGAATGGATCAGGATCACAGAACGACATCGATGAAGAGCGAGTACAAAAAGAAGATATTCATGAAGATCGAGTGCAATGGAGTAGTTATTTATTAAGAAAGCCATCTTGTGAATTAAATGAAATGATTAAAGATTTTCCTCGTGTGTATCTAGCCATAGATCAAGGTGAAACATGCATTATTTCTGGTTGTGATGAGAGTTGTAAAGCATTCATTGCTGCATTAGGCACAAAGGCCATTACAAGTTCAGGTGTATCAGCATTACATACCGATCCAGCGATGTTGGTGCATAAGGAGGTTTATGATTTGTATCTACGCCCCATTAACGGGTTTAAGCAAGACATTTTAGCACCAGCTGGTTTAATTACGGATTCAATGGCATTTCGTCGTGTGGATCCCACGCAAATTACTTTTATTAGTTCACAATTAAAGAATGGAATACATTATCACCATAACCCTTTTTGTGAAAAGAAAATTGCTAAATCTGTGGCCGATAACTTGTGTTTCCCATTGGACTTTCCCAAACATTTGAAAAATGCAAGACGACATGGGGCTAAGTTATTTGTTGAGGTGGGGGCTGATAAGCAAAATACCACCTTAATTAATCGTATTAATCGAAAGGATAAGTGTGAAGATAAATACGATGCGGTTGAAGCCAATAATGCATCAAAAGATGATATTCAAACTCTTTTACATCTTATCACTCGATTGATTTGCCATCGAGTACCGATGAACTTAGCGTGTTTCATAAGCAGTATTGAGCGAGCCATTGCTGCGGATCCTAAGGTCGCTGCCAGAACATCGCCAACAGTACGAGTGCAGCAAAGATAACCTTGATTTTTGTTGAAAAAAGAGGAGAAGTGCATGGGAACTCATAATAGAACAACAAGTAATCAAGGGTATTTTAATAAAACAACACCAATAAAGGCGGGTGATAAAGTAGCCATTGTCGGGTTGGCAGCCTTGTATCCCAAGGCAGGTGATGTTGATGTTTTTTGGCAAAACTTAATTGATAAAAAAGATGTTAGAACGGCGCTGACTCAGAATGAATTAGGTGATGATGTGAATGCTTATTTCGGCAAACGTGGCCAAAGCGACCGTTTTTATTGCGGTAAAGGCAGCTATATACGTGATTTTCATTTTGATGCAAAGGGTTACAAATTGAATGAAACGCTTTTACAGGGATTGGACAAAAGTGCATTGTGGGCGTTGGATACTTGTCGTAAGGCGTTAATTGATGCAGGTATTGCATTATCGTCGACGCAATTAAGGAGAGCTGGCATTGTCATGGGGGCACTGTCTTTTCCCACTAGGTTGTCCAATCAGGCTTTTTTACCTTTGTATCACACAGTGATCGAAAAAGCATTGAATAAGCGCTTTGACCTTAAAAAAGATCAATGTCTTAACTTGACGCGTAAGCTTAATAAAGCGGCATGGAAGATACCGCAAGCAGCTGGTGGTGATTATGCTGCAATAATGGCAAATGCCTTAGGGTTAGGTGGTGTGCATTTTAATTTAGATGCAGCCTGTGCTAGTTCAGTGTATTCGTTAAAACTGGCTTGTGATTATCTACATCAACATAAAGCTGATGTGATGTTAGCTGCTGCGGTTTCCGGGGCGGATCCTTTTGTTATTAATATGGGGTTCTCTCTATTTCATGCTTATCCTGATAATGATATCTCAGTGCCTTTTGATCCCCGTAGCCAAGGATTGTTTGCAGGAGAAGGCGCCGGTGTATTGGTTTTGAAAAGGCTCAATGATGCTATTAAGAGCCATGATCATATTTATGCTGTTGTCGATGGCGTGGGACTTTCTAATGATGGAAAAGGGCAGTTTGTGTTAAGCCCAAATACTAAAGGGCAAGTTAAAGCTTATGAGCGTGCATACTGTGCCAGCAGTATTTCACCAAAAGAAGTGGAAGTGGTTGAGTGTCACGCGACAGGAACGCCCCTAGGGGATAAAGTCGAACTCACTTCTATGGAGCAGTTTTTCAGTGATAAGTTAGAGGGCAGTCCCGCGCCATTAATTGGTTCCGTGAAGTCAAATTTAGGCCATTTGCTCACCGCCGCAGGCATGCCTGGAATGATGAAAATGATCTATTCGATGAATACTGGTCAGTTGCCTCCCAGTATTCATATTGAACAAGTGATGTCATCACCTAATGGATTGTTTGCTGAACATTCTGTTTTTAATGAGGTGATAGATTGGCCTGATAAAAAAGATAAACAAAATGGCCATAGAAGAAATGCAGGAGTGTCCGTTTTTGGTTTTGGTGGCTGTAATGCTCATTTGGTGTTGTCTTCATTTCAGCCTGTGTCAGAAGAGGAAAGTCAGGCGTTTGCCATTGATTCAACAAGTCAAGCCGAAATGGAGGTTCAAACAGTACAACCTTTGTTTGTGACAGGACTGGCTGCGCATTTTGGTCCTTTTGACGATATTTATGCGCTAGATAGTGCGATAAAAAACAAACAAGATGGTTTTATTCGCTTACCAACACAGCGCTGGAAAGGCATAGATAAGCATGCTGATATTTTGGCTGACTTCGGTCTTAAAGCGGTGCCGAAAGGGGCTTATATCGATCGCTTTCAATTAGACTTTTTACATTTTAAATTACCCCCTAATGAAGACGATAGGTTGATCCCGCAACAGTTATTGTTAATGAAAGTGGCGGACGAAGCGATACGTGATGCAGGTTTGAAAAGCGGCCAGCATGTTGCGGTATTGGTCGCAATGGAAACTGAATTAGAATTACATCAGTTTAGGGGGAGAGTCAATCTTCACACTCAATTGCTACAAAGCTTAAAAGCACAGGGCATTTCGCTGACCAATGAAGAGTATCAAGCATTAGAAGCTATCAGTATGGATAGTATTTTACCTGCAGCTAAGTTGAATCAGTATACGAGTTTTATCGGTAACATAATGGCCTCTCGTGTGGCGTCTATTTGGAATTTTTCTGGCCCTGCTTTTACCGTTTCGGCCGCGGAGCAGTCTGTTTCACGTTGCCTTGATATTGCGCATAACTGGCTTTCTCAAATCGATGATAATGATCCATTAGAAGCCGTGGTTATTGCGGCTGTGGATTTAAGTGGCAGTATCGAAAAAGTGTATACCACTAATCAAATGCAACCTGTGGCCATTGATCCTCATGATGCCGTTAAAGGGCTTAAGGAGTCGGTTGATGCATCTGCTGCTTCTCATTGGAATGTGGGAGAAGGGGCGGGGGCATTTGTCGTACAAGCACAAAATCATCTGGCGCTGAAACAAGTATATGGCGAAATAGTAGAGTTTGTCTCTCATGGAAAGCAAGCATTGATGCAGCCTGATCTCGATGCGGCTAGGTTAGAGGAGGTGTCATGTATTGAATCGAGTATTGCGCCTAGTTTACATGTGAAGCCATTAAATGCTCAGTTAGAGGCGTTAAAGTTGCAATTTCCAGAGGCTCAATATTCTAAAATGAGTGACAGGGCGGGTCATACCTTTGCGGCAGCTGGAATGGCAAGTTTACTGCATTTATTGTTGCACATGCGTGCCATCCCTATTAAACAGCAAATTAGCGATCATGTGCATGGCTTGATGAATGTGATGAGTGAAGATGAACAATCTTTACTGTTAGTTAGGCAAACTAAACAGCAGCAAGAATTCCTTGAGAGGCGCGTTTTATCTGGCATAAAACCTGAGGATAACCTTAAGCCCAACAAACCTTCTGTAGAACTCATAAAAGAAGTGGTCTTAGGAGGAAAAGATATTTTTCAGACTCTTTTGAATGCCGAACTAAAAGAAGAAGCAGCAATTCAATTAAAGATTAATGAATGGCTTGCTTGTCGTCCAATAGTGCCATCTGAAAAACTGTCAGTAGCGACTTGTCAGGAAAAGTCAGTGTCTCGTTTTTTCGAGTTAATGGCATCACATCATGAGTGTATTCTGGCCACTGAACTTGAGATGGAGGCAATGGGGCGAGGGAAAGGTAAAATGGGCTTGAGTGCCAGTCATTTGACTCAAAGCAAAGGAGACACTTATCTTCAGACATTATTACCGCCTTATTTAACACAAGGTCATGCAATGCAAGACGTGCACAGTGCTTTTTTGACAGCAAGCGAGCAAGCTTTGTTATTAAGGAGCAAAGAGTTACAGTTGAAGTATTGTGGAGCCGAGCATGATTTAAAGGCAAGTATTGAGCATAATCACTTAATACAAACGCCCTCTTTGCAAGTGAGCGAGCCATCAAAAGAGAAAAGCTGTATTTGGAACTTTGAAGATTTACAGGAATATGCAGAAGGCAATATTGCCAATGTATTTGGTCCTGAATATGCAATTATTGATACTTATGCTCGTCGCGTTCGTCTTCCTACAACAGATTATTTACTGGTCTCAAGGGTAACCAAACTTGATGCCACTATTCATGAATTTAAACCTAGCTCGATGACCACTGAGTACGATATTCCAATCGATGCACCTTATTTATTGGATGGGCAAATATTATGGGCAGTTGCTGTTGAGTCGGGTCAATGTGATTTGATGTTAATCAGCTATTTAGGCATAGATTTTGAGAATAAAGGCGAGCGTGTTTATCGATTGTTGGATTGCAGTTTGACCTTTCTAGGTGATCTACCTCGAGCGGGAGACACCTTACGCTATGATATTAAAATTAACCATTTTGCTCGTAATGGAGACACCTTGTTGTTCTTTTTCTCTTATGAGTGTTTTGTTGATGACATTATGATTTTGAAAATGGATGATGGATGTGCAGGCTTTTTTACTGATGGGGAATTAGCCGATGGAAAAGGGGTGATTAAGACTGAGGCAGATATGGCTGCTAGAGAACAAGCGCGAAAGCAAGTTCGAGAAAAGTTTACCCCTTTATTGCATTGTGAAAAGCGCTCTTTTAATTTGGATGAGATCTGTCAGTTGAGTGAGGCCAATTTAGTTGGGTGTTTTGGCGAAAGTCATCTTGTTAATGGGCTTAAGCAAAGGTCATTGAGTTTTACATCTCGACAGTTTTTAATGATTGAATCTGTCAGTCAAGTCGATATCAATGGAGGGGCTTGGGGACTTGGGTTTATTGAGGCCCATAAATCTTTAGCGCCAGATCATTGGTATTTTCCTTGCCATTTTAAAGATGATCCTGTCATGGCGGGGTCTCTCATGGCTGAAGGGTGTGGCCAGTTATTGCAGTTTTTCATGTTGTATTTAGGCATGCATACATTAACACAATCGGGCCGCTTTCAACCTCTGGTAGAGCTTACGCAAAAGGTAAGATGTCGAGGACAAGTCGTGCCACAATTTGGTCAACTCACTTATCAAATGGAAATTACTGAAATTGGCTTGACGCCTAAGCCCTATGCAAAAGCGAATGTTGATATTTTATTGAATGGTAAAGTGGTGGTGGATTTTAGGGATTTGGGGATTGTGTTAAAAGAAGAGCAAGAGTGTCGACGTTATCGAGGTCATCAGCAGTTATTTGCTAATGGCCCGCAAAGATCCTCGAATAACGCGCCTTTAATGCATAAAATGAATGACTTACATGCGAATAAAAATAAAGGGGTGATTCCGTTTAAACATGTTCCCGCACCAGTGATACCCGATTATTTAAATCGTGAGCCCAATACTTTACCTTTTACGCCTTATCATTTCTTTGAATTTGCAACAGGAGACATTGAAAAGTGTTTTGGTAAAGATTTTGCAGTTTACAAGGGCAGGATCCAACCAAGAACGCCTTGTGGCGATTTACAACTCACCACAAGAGTGATTGATATACAAGGGACACGAGGTGTGATAAATGCTGAGGCATGGTGTATTGCTGAATATGAAGTACCTCATGATGCTTGGTATTTTAGGCAAAATAATCACCCAGCTAAAATGCCTTATTCGATTTTAATGGAAATTTCCTTACAGCCGAATGGTTTTATTTCTGCTTATATTGGCACCACTTTAACGATAATGGATGAGGATTTATTTTTTCGTAATCTAGATGGTAAAGGGGGCTTGCTTCGTGAAGTGGATTTACGGGGAAAAACCATAGTGAATCGTTCAGTGCTGTTATCGACTGTGATCGCTGGAAAGAATATTATTCAGCGTTTTACTTTTTCATTGAGTTGCGATGATGAAGTGTTTTATGAGGGCGAAGCATCTTTTGGTTATTTTACTCAAGAAGCATTAACTCACCAACTTGGGTTGGATAATGGCCGCAAAACACAAGCTTGGCACCATGAACATGATTGTAAACCCGATCATCAAATTAACTTGCTGAAAAAGCCTGAACATTATTTTGTTGGTCGAGCCGAGCAGCCTTATTTCAGGCTTGCAGGTGGTCAACTTCATTTCATTGATGAAGTTGATATCCTTGAGAAGGGGGGAAGTCATGGCTTGGGTTACGCTTTTGCAAAGCGAAAGATCGATCCCAGTGATTGGTTTTTCCAATGTCATTTTCATCAAGATCCTGTCATGCCTGGCTCTTTAGGTGTCGAAGCGATTATTGAATTAATGCAAGTTTATGTGATTAATCAAAATTTAGGCGCGAGTTTTCACAACCCTAAAATTAACCATATTCTCTCAGAAATTGAATGGAAATACAGAGGTCAAATAAACCCGCTTAATACGCATATGTCAGTGGATGTTCACATTACCGATATTCGTCATGAATTGGGCAGAAAAGTCATTATTGGTAAAGCGAATTTAAGTAAAGATGGTTTGCGGATCTATGAGATCAATAATATTGCCATTTGTATTGAAGAAGCCAGTGATTAAGCCTATCACCTTAGATCCATATAAAATGAGGTATTAAACGATGGAAAAAACCAAGCTCAGTGAGCACCCCTTATCTCCATGGCCTTGGCAAATAAATATCTCAAATGTGAGTTTTGATTTGGCAGAAATGTCTAAGCAACTTAAAAAATTGAGTTTAGGATGTTATTTGGTCAATCACAATAATAAAGGCTTAGGGATAAGTCAAAAAGCATCCGTTATGGATCCCCATGATTTTGATAAGCATACTGCTTTGAATGAAGAGCCTGTTTCTACCCATAATACTTATTTATCAGTCAGTGCTTTTTCACCTGCGTTGGGGACACAAAGTTTAGGGGATCGTCATTTCAGACGTGTTCATGGTGTGAAATATGCGTATTATGCAGGCTCTATGGCCAATGGCATTTCATCAGAAGAGCTGGTTATTGCTTTAGGTAAAGCTGGTATTTTATGCTCTTTTGGCGCAGGCGGATTAGTCAAAGAACGCGTGGAGCAGGCGATAAGAAACATTCAAGCAGCCTTACCTAATGGCCCTTATGCGTTTAATCTATTGCATAGTCCGAGTGAGCCTGCGATGGAAAAAGCCAGTGTTGGATTATTTTTAAAATATAAAGTACGGACAGTGGAAGCGTCGGCTTTTTTAGGGTTAACACCTCAAATTGTGCATTATCGAGCGGCGGGCTTAAGTCAAACTCCTGATGGACAAATATGTATTGAAAATAAAGTGATAGCTAAAGTGAGCCGCGTCGAAGTGGCGCGACATTTTATGCAGCCCGCTCCTGTTAATCTATTACAAGATTTAGTCAATCAAGGTTTGATCACTAAGCAGCAGATGTTGTTGGCGCAAAAAGTGCCTATGGCAGATGATATTACTGCAGAAGCGGACTCTGGTGGTCATACAGATAACCGACCATTGGTCACCTTGTTGCCCACTCTATTGGCACTTAGAGATAGTATTCAAGCAGAGTTTCAATATAGTAATCCATTACGGGTTGGTGCGGGTGGCGGTATTGGCACGCCCAGTGCGGCACTTGCGGCATTTAATATGGGAGCGGCTTATATTGTCACAGGATCAATCAATCAAGCCTGTGTAGAAGCTGGGGCCAGTGAGCATACACGAGCGCTTTTATCAACAACCGAGATGGCCGATGTCACTATGGCACCTGCTGCTGATATGTTTGAAATGGGCGTTAAATTACAAGTGGTTAAACGGGGAACCTTCTTTCCTATGAGGGCCAATAAATTATACGATATTTATAGCCGTTATGATTCCATTGAAGCGATCCCCAGTGATGAGCGAGAGAAGTTAGAAACGCAAATATTTAGGCGAAGTTTAGATGAAGTGTGGCAGGGCACGGTCGACTTTTTTAAGGAACGTGATCCTAAGGTTCTTGAACGAGCCAGAAGTCAACCTAAACGAAAAATGGCGCTTATTTTTCGTTGGTATCTGGGATTATCCAGTCGGTGGTCCAATATAGGGGAAGCGGGCCGAGAAATGGATTATCAAATTTGGGCAGGCCCTGCGCTTGGAGCTTTTAACCAATGGGCTAAAGGCAGTTATCTCGATGATTACCAATCTCGTCATGCAGTTGATATTGCTAAACATTTACTTTATGGCGCCGCGTATTTGAACCGCATTAATCATATTACTGCTCAAGGGATTAACTTGCCTGTGGCGTTGAGACGATGGCGGCCGACTAAAAGGATGATATAAATTCAATTTAAGTTACCTGATGTGATGCCGCAGTGAGTGAGGAGAGTATCACATCAGGTTAAGCCAATAAGTGTTTATTTGAAAAGGTGTTACTGTACTCGCTCCCAGCGGATCCCCTTGGCTATGATTTTGCGTTTTTTGACAGGATCCGGCTCGGTACCTAATAAATGGCAGAGAAAATGTAGGCTATTAATATATAGGGGTACCCAAAAGGCGATATGTGTTTTGACTATGGGTTTGACATCGCTTTTTTTCATTGAAGAGGATGTTAAATCGGTCACTTTATTTGAAGTGATATATTTTGGGGCATTATCCATGAATCTTGCTCCTTTATTGTCCATAAAACATAAAAGAGTGTTTGTTCCTATTCCCTTATAGAGATTTATTGCTTATTCAGTTGCAAACAGAACCTATGATGCACTCTTTTGAATGTAAAGATTAACTTTCATAGGCTGTATATAAGTTGAATTGATTGAAATTTAAATAGAAATGGACAGTTTTAGGTCTGATTTACCCCATTGTTAACCCTTAGGCGATAGTGACTAATCGTATTAGTGTGTCGCTAAGGAGGCGAGTATCTCAAAGATAATCCCTAAAGCAATAACGGTAAAAATAATGCCTGTTACCAGATTAATGAGGGGCGTCAGGCGTTGAAGTTTAGTTTGAATATGGGCTTTAGACAGAAACAGACTCAGAAGACTAAACCATAAAAGGGAGAGGATAAAAAGCAATGCGACACTGGCCGCTTGAGTGCTAAGGCTGACGGCTGGCGTGATGAGGGTTGAAAATAAGGTAATAAAAAAGATGAGTGCTTTTGGGTTGAGTAAATTAGTCAGCAGCCCTTGCCAAAACCCTTGAAGTAGATTGATAACTGGAGCCGATACAGTATTATTTTTAGTGGTTTGTTGGGCTGAAAAATGGGAAAAAGCCGCCTTTAATGCGTGAGTGCCTAACCAGCCAAGATATGCAGCGCCCATAAGCTGAACTAAAGTAAATAGCACGAGCGAATTATGAATGACTAAACTGACCCCCGTTAAACTTAAACTTGTGAGTATGAGAATGCCAAATGAAATACCCAATGAACTCGCCAGTGCAACAGGGCGTGTTTGTTGAGTGGCTATTTTTACCGTTAGGGCGAAGTCTGGACCTGGACTCATTAATGCTAAACTGTGAATAATGGCCAGTGTGGTGAGTAATTCAAGATCCATATTGTTCTTTTTCTCATTTATGCAATTGTTGATACCCTTCATTTTGAGTCATAGCCCTATCAAGGTATTGTAAAAAATTGCAAGGATTAGGGTCTAATACTGGTCAGTTAATAATTTGGACGATCAATTGAACGATCTTTCAGATACGGTATAAAGACCTCTACGTTGTATGGAGGTCAT
>NZ_CANLZC010000042.1 GCF_947495455.1 uncultured Shewanella sp.
TTTAACACCTAACAGATCCGAACAATTATTTAAGCGCGAACATAAATCCGTGGCCAGAATTAGTTGACCACTTCAGTGTGACCATTTCCACATGTATTGATGAAGCATTGCATGAATAATAGAAATGGCATGAATAATAGAAACGGCATGAATATTTCTAACTATAATGAAGAGTATTCGAACATGGAGGTTGAATATGCGTAATGTTATTTATGTAATACTACTGACTTTACTATCGATTAAATCAAACCTTGCGATGAGCGATCAAGTGATGTTAGGTGCGTATTTATACGAAGATGCATATGAAGAGTCAGTCTTTGAGGATGTTTATGCTGATTTGGAAGTCGATAACCTTTCTATCATTAACATTTTTATCAATTTTGATTATGACTGGGATGAGTTAGATACCCAATGCAGCGCTATCGTTGAACAGGGCGCGGTTTGCATGATCACCTTTGAACCTGATACTTCTGACAATACTGACGAAGATAATTTATTATCTGAGATCACAGCTGGTGAGTGGGACAGCTACTTTAATCAATGGATTAGAGATTTTAGATCTTGGTTACGTGAGCAGACAGACGAAAATAAAAAGATCTTATTTCGTTTTGCCCATGAATTTAATGGCAACTGGTACACATGGTCGGGTGAACCGGGGGCTTATAGGGCTGCATGGCAGTATCTGCATGATAAGTTTGAAGGTGCGTATATCGGAGGTGTGAGCATCAATGAATATATAGAGTGGGTATGGTGCGCGAATAATACTTCTTCCGATGATATCAATAATATTAGAAGGTATTATCCCGGTGATGATTATGTCGACTGGTTGGCGCTAGATGGTTATAACTGGGGAGACAACTATAGCTATAGCAGTTGGCTTACCTTTGAGGAAGTCTTTAGCGATCAATATAATGTGTTAGTGGAAAATTATCCTGATAAGCCTATTTTGCTCACTGAGGTTGCATCTGCCGAGCCCACAGATACGCCTGATACCGATCCGTATAATTCTGATCCCTATGAAGGGGATGAGACCGACATCGATGAAAGTAAGGCTCACTGGATTGAGAATATGTTTGACCAGATCAGTCACACTTATACCGCCATTAAAGGTGTGGTGTGGTTTAACATGAATAAGGAGCTTAATTGGTCATTGAATCAAGATTTTAATGCTTATACTAAATCGGATGATAGTTTGATTGTTATTGGGAATAATACGGGATTAGAGGCGGCTGTGGAGTCTGCAAAGGAGAGCTATGTGACTACAGATTATTATTCTGCAGCATCTTATGATATGGGGAGTAACGATGAGTTAAGTCAGCAATGGAGTGTTAATGAAAATACATCGAAACATCCTAAAGTGCCCTCAGTCGGGAGTGAAAAACGACAGAAACATGCCGAAGGTTTAAAGGCTATGTCATCGAGTGATATTTCCGCACTTCGTCAAAGGCGTTTTGATTGGATGGCTGAAATTCATACGCGGCAAACAGATAGCCCGACATCAATAGATACGCCTACTGCTACTCCTAGTTCGACTTCTAGCTCTAGTGCTAGTGGTAGTGTATCGTTAGGCTGGTTGTTGTTACTCTTTGTGAGTATTTGGATAAGAGGGAGCTATTGTAAAAAATAAGCTTGAGTGATTTTATTGTGCTGTAGGCCGAATAAAGCACTAATCGTCAATATGTTCTGCAGCTTTAAAATGAAACCGTCAATAGCAACCAGTGATAAGTATTTATCACTGGTCGTCACTTTTAGAGCAACCGCATAAATGTTTTTATTTCACTATTATTTAAATTTAGAGAGTCATGCTGATGACGATGGATAGTGAGCTAGTGAGTTTAGTTTATTGCACATTAATATTTAGTCGTAATACCAAAAGATTAATACTGAAATAATGATAAAAAACAAACATCAATAACAAAATAGAAGGATAAAATGTAAGTAACCACTAACAAGTCTGAATATGCACATTTTTATTATTCTTATTATTATTTGAAGCAGAGAATGACACAAAAAATTCATTTTTATAGGGATAAAAAGAAAGGTTCCATCAATTAGACTTAGTCTTTTTATATTAACACATAGGTCATAAGCAAAGAAGAGGAAATAGTGATGTCTTGTCGTGGGCTCTCGATTAAAAGGGCTTAATAGCTCCTGTGTCATGGTTAGCTAAAACTGACCATGGTAATAACTTAGTTATTGATTTTAAACGGTTTGTTTAACTCTGATTGATTCAAGCTTTGCATACATATGCTCAGTAAAAAAACCATGCATTAAGAAGCGTTGGCTTAAGTTCCATGGACCAAGCAGATAAAGAGGGTACTTGTTATAGGCGTATTCAGTGAGTGTATTATCATTGATAATATGGCCAATTCGAATTGCAATGGATTGATCTAGATTAAAACCATTGATGGCGTCACGGTATTCATCTTTCTTTAATAGAAAACAAAATAAACACATGAACAGTGCGTGAGCAGATTCAAAATCAATGACCTGAGTGATGCGCTCTTTTATCTGGAATGTGTTCATATCAATAGGCTGCCAGCTTGTCCAATTGAACTGACCATTTTTAGCGATTGAAGGGGTGACTTTTCCCATTTTTTCAAAGGCTTTAAAGAGTGCCTGATCATGTTCAACAAAGCTATCTTGAAGCATATCATCTATTTTTTTAGGGTAGAGGTTGACTCTATTATCTATTCCCGTATTTTCAGCCAAGAAATTTAGAATATTGGATTCAGTTGCAAAATGCCTCAAGATTAAATAATTGGCTTCGGGTGATATAAAGTATTGACAAAACCAGCAAATGGTTTTTTGCAATAATGTATGTGCACTAAATTGTGGAAGAGGGAGACGTTTAACAAACCACACTAAGTGTAACAGGATGGCAAATAGAAATTGCGCAATGGGTCTTAAGATCCATCTAAATCCATTTTGAAGGTCTTTAAGCCATAAATCCCTAGCTGACTGCTCAATAGGTAAGGCATTGTCCTGTTTAATGGCTTTAATAAATGGGCTTTGCTTAGTCATTATGGTCTACCTCTTCAAGTTGGAGGCGATAGAGCCGACTGACGACTTTAGCAGTTTTGACAATAGAGTCGACATTTTCTTCACTCGTCGCTATGGTGTCGATCAATTCATAGAGTTCATTCATATGATGTTCATCATTTTGGCCATGATATTCAAGAAATTGAGTGATTGACTGATCAGTTTTGAATTGTTCTTTGATGAGTGTTGACCATTTAACAGACATTTTGTTTCCCAGTCCTTCAATAATCCACATTGCACCGATAAGATCGACAGGATTGGGTTGACTCGCTCGGTACATTAAAAAACCATGTAAAGCTTCTGAGCCTATATTTCTTGAAGCGTTCTGAATGTCTTTGAGGTTTCCACCTGCGGCCACATAATCTTTTTCTAATAAGGTATAGTCAAGGTGCTCTTCATAGGCATGATGAATGACAGATGAACGAACATGGCTATAATGTCTATCAAAACTAGACGCACTTCGGCTTATCCAACGAGATCCTTCAATCACCTGTTGGCGTAAATGAAGCAATAATGTTTGGTAATCTTCTAGACTCAGTCGGCTATTTTCAAGTCGTTTAATCACAGGTACTTTTGACAGCTCTCTATCGAAACAAAGCCATACATGTAATAATTTTTGTAAGCATTGTTTGCCTAATGTTGTTTTAATTAATTCCTGCATATTATCCCTTTACTGTTAATAGCATATAAGCACAGTTGAATCGCCCAGATTCGGGCACTATGCACAATATTGTTTGATCGATTTGTAAATCATGTGTGTTGATAAATTCATCTAACATGATGAATATGGAAGCACATCCTGTATTGCCTCTCTCATAAAGGTTGGTATACCATTTCTCTTCCGGAATACTGGCCCCTGATTGTTCAAGTAATTCAAATATTTTACTTTTAAAGTAGTGAGAGGAAAAATGGCATAGTACGTGATCGATTTTTGGAATATCGATTAATCTATTATCAATTAGCTTTAAGAAACCGTTTACGCCAACAGAGACAATATTATCCAGTAATTTAACATCTTGTCTGAGTAAGATAGCTCCTGCTTTTTCTGCTTCAGAGTAAGTGGCGTAATCTTGCCACGTTTTATGGTGTTCATTTTTAGATTGACCGACAGACATACAAACTGGATAGACATCTGCATGGGAGAAGCTTTTAATCCATTCAATTTTTAAGCTTTTAGTTTGAGGTCGAAGTTTATTTTCAAGTAAAACAGCTCCTGCACCATCGGAGAGCATCCATCGTAAAAACTCAGCGTTAAAATCCACAACTTTGTGTTGAATCGCTTCATATCGAGTATGTTTAAACAGGCGAGATGCAAACTCGCTTGCGATGACTAACGCATTGTCGCTGAGTTCAGCTTTAATGTTGGCATAGGCGTATTTGAGTGCCATGATGCCACATGAACAAATGCCATGACTGGTATTAAGCTCGACCTCTGATAAATTCATTTCTGCTTGGAGCATACTGCCAAATCCTGGAAGTAAAAAATCACCTTGGGTGGTCGCGCAACTTAACAGATTAATTTTTGAAGCCGACACATAGCTATTATCAAGACAGATTTGTCCCGCTTTTGCAGCCATCTCACTATTTGAAATGTATGTTTTGTGTTGACTATCAATGGCATAGTGTCTTGTCTTTATACCATTAGATTCAAGGATTTTATTTTTTAATCGACTCGGTTTGCCATTCACTTTTCCAAGTATATTTTCAATTTCGTCATTGTGCACAGGCTTACCGGGTAAGTAACGGCCTGTGCTATTAATATATGCGTTCAATGTTGATTCCCTCTAAAGTATTGGTGAATACATCGTATATTTTCTTCTATGTAAGGAAACACACAAACAATGGCCATAAAGGTGAGGTAAACAGAAAGATAGCTGGTAGTGCCGTGTGGGTTTTCAAGTAAGTTGAATGACATTTCTCCGGCCCAATTGAATGTAATGAGTTTAATGAAATGTTCCCAATTAATAACTACGATAGAGATAAGCATATATAAAGGCAAAGAACCTAAATAAGTATGGGCATGCATTTCCCATATGGATATTTTCCTTCTTGGAGCGGCATATCGAACATCCAAATGGGCGACAATTTCATGCATGAACCAAGTGAGAAAACAGATGAGTAAAATGAGTGCATTCACATCAAAGAGAAGGCAGAGCACAATGGGTAACCCCATTTGGATGCCCATAACTGAATGCATCAAGGTTTCTTTTAATCCTGAGGTAGACTCGATTCGAGTCGCCCTATGGCAGCACCAATCTACAAAACCGGCAATCCCCCATAAGGGTAAAAAAATATACAGTAATGTACTGATAAGTAGTGATGAGGTATCCATTTCATATCCTATGAATTGTTCCGTTATCCATAATAAGTAAGACGTCTGCTGTTTAGCTTGACTAAAAACTGCTGATGAAGATAACTAGCATAGTAAAAAAATGGTTAGAAATATATAAAGTCTCTGTTTTGGTGCGCTTTTAACGCATTTTTTATCAATATATCAGTAATTCAGTGTCTTTAATTGGTGTTATGTTCATTACGGTGAGCGAAGAAGAGCTGCATTGCATTGGATGATTAAGGATGATGGAATGAACAGCTCTTATACAGCAAGGTTTCATTAGTACCATAATTGAATTTGTGCGTTCAATAATACAACAAAGGTTAAAATATCCTTAACGACATTCTAAGAGCTTAATGATTAATAGCCTTTATTTAAGCTTTTCCATCTCAATAGGACGACACAAAATGGTCATTTGTGGCAATAAGGCACTGGGGCTAAGGGACAGCGTGAAATCGACCGCTTTAACGATATCGTCAGTGTGAATTTTATCTTCATTGGCGATGCGACCATCATTGGTCATGTCGGTATCGACAACACTGGGACATAGGCAAGTGACCTTGACATTGTGGGGTAATAAGGCCTTAAAGAGGCTCTCACTATAATTGAGTATGGCCGCCTTGGTGGCGCTATAGAGACCTATTTTGGGCAAAGCTGTCATCGCGGCATTGGAAGAGAGTATAAAAATAGTACCATGTTGTTGCCGCTGCATCCGTTGGGCCACTTTATTGGTCATTATTAGGGAGGATGTGACATTAATATTGAACAAATTCTCGATGGCATTGCCATCGGCTTCAATAAAATCAGTGGATAATATTCCTGCAGAGTTAACGAGAATGTCGATAGTGGAATGGAGCATTAACAATCTGTCGATGAGTTGTTCTACACAGCTAAGATCAGCGAAATGACATCGATAAATGCTGACATTGATTTTAGGGTATATTTCATTGAGGCTTGTTTTGGCTTTGATAAGTCTTTGTTTATTTTTAGCCACTAAAATAATGTCGTAGTCTTTGCTGGCAAGATAACAGGCGATAGCATAGCCGATGCCTCGACTTCCTCCAGTGATTAATGCAATTGGCATAATGCTCTCCTGAATATTAAAGACCCTATTGAATATTCTACTCTCGAATCGATCCTCTTGGTATCCCCCATAAGAGTCGTGAAAATCAATAGGACTAGAGCAATTGATGATTTTATGTATCTATTATGTTGAATCTATGTGTTGAGTTGAGTCTTTAAGGGGGAAATAGCGAAATGAGCGTAAAAAGGCTTTATAAATAGTCGTTAACATGGTTTATATGAGTAAAGTCGCTGAAGCTTCACTGAAGGGCCAGTCTATGAAATCTATGCCATTACTCCAAAAGATAGTGCTTATTATTGCCACTTTGATGCTAAGTCTCGCACTTTATATGGCATCCAATACTTTAGAATACATTCATGGCTCAAGGTTAAGTGTGGGTAAGGTTGTGGATTATAGAGAGGTTTACTCGAGCCGATCGATGACTTATGCACCGATTATAGAATACCAATTACCTGACGGTAAAATGGCTCATTTTGTTTCCTCAACGAGTAGTTATCCTCCTGCTTATGAGATTGGCGAACCAGTGGATATTTTGTATTCTACCAAGCAGCCTCACAATGTCAGTATTAATGGTTTTTTCTCTTTGTGGATAGGGGAGCTGATTGTAGGGGGATTAGGCTTAGTGTTTTTATTGATAGGCTTGTTTAGTCCAATACTGGCTTGGTTGAGGCGTCGAAAAAAAGCCAGTCTCACTTTATATGGCAATAGAATAGACACAAAACTGCAAGACGTGAAGCGTAATTACAATATAAGAGTGAATGGACGTTATCCGTATCAAATTATGACAGAAGGAATTAATCCTAGTACCAGCCAGAAACAAATTTTTAAAAGTCAGAATTTATGGCAAGATCCCACCGCTTATCTCGATAAGCGATGGATCACGGTTTATGTTGATAAAAAGCGGCCTAAACGCTATGTGATGGATCTTGGCTTTTTAGAGTGATGTGAAGGTTTGCTTTAGCGGCTTTTTATCTTCTGAAAGACACTGTCTCCAGAGCATTAGGCCACCACAGAACGACAGCAGGCTGTAAATCAAAAAAAGTGATCCCATGTTCACATGATAATGAAGGGCAAGGCTGATTAAGGTGGCTGAAGCTATCATGCCTGCAGCTGAAATTACATTACTTGCAGCAAAAATAGTGGTTTTTTGTCTGTCTGGGCCATTCGTTTGCAATAATGCATATCCGAGAAACAGCAGTTGAGAGCTGAACAAGTTTGATAGTGAAATGATTATGATGACTTGTTGAAATTCGGTTAGTAGGTTAATGATAGGCACATTGTCTTTGAATGCTATCATCATGCTTAAGGCAGCATAGCCAAATGTCGCACCTATAGTCCCTATTAAGATGATTTTATCTTGCAAGAGACGGGTGTTGAGCATTAAAAATAGTAGAGAGCCGCAGGCAATTGCGACAGTCATGACGATAAATAATAGGCTGGTATTGACTTCATTTATATTGAGTTGATATTTTGCAAATGTAGTCATTTGTGAATAACTTAAGTTAATAATAAACCAGTAATAGGTGATACAGAAGCAGCCTAAGGCTAACTTAGGATCCTGTTTGATGCTTTGAAACATGTGTTGGTATTGGGTGTAAAATGAGCGTGGAGATAGGGGAGTTTTATGGACTGTTTTATGGGTAATCGTGATGTTTTTTTGCTGAAATACGCCAATGGCATTGATGAGTGTACACAGAAATATTCCAGTCATGGCCATATTAAGGCCTGCATCTAATAACCCCCCTGCCAATGCGGTACCTATGAGTATGGCGATAATATTGGATAATTGAAATAATGTAGAAGATTGACTGCGTTGTTGCTTATTGACCCTTTCATCTATCATAGCTAATTTTAGTGGGCCCGTTAAACAGGCGATAATGCCGATAGGTAATAGAAGGAAGCAAAGTAAATAAAGATTGTTAATATATAAACCGTAACAGATCAGAATGATGATGACATATTCAATGGTTTTCAGTTTTTTAAAGAGGGGTAATTTTTGTTGATTATCGCCCCATTGTCCCGCTAAGCCGGATAGCAGCACACAAGGTAGCATAAAGAGCGCTAAGACAAGCGTGGTGAATTGTGCGGCCAGTTGCTCTGACTGCGCTTGAAAGCCTATGAATATCACCAGCGTATTTTTAATCAAGTGATCAAGGGTGGCGCCGGAAAAGTTAACCCAAATTAAGGATTGAAACCCATTTTTATTCATTGAGTGTGCTCCTTGAAAAAGGCGCCGCTGAGCTTACTGAGTATTTTCCAGCCATATTGTCTAAACCAAGGTAAGTGCTTGACATAAATGGCGGTATATTCCATTTCTTCTATGCCCCCTCTGGATTTTTTAAATGGCATAGCCCCAGCACTGGCATGACAACATAATGCTTTATCAGTACATTCTTTAGCTATAATGGCGTTTAATATGGGGTAAAGCATGAAGCTTTTATCTAAGTGAGTATCATAGCCAGAAAAAGGGACTGTGAGTACATTGCCTTCAATAAATAGGCCTAGCATGGCCACCAGCTTACCTGTTTGAGGGTTCTGTAATGCTTTTATGTTTATTGCCTTTTGTTCTATACAGGTTTTGAAGAATAACGGCGTCAGCTGAGCATTGTGCTTTGAGTGTTGCTGAATGAACATTTTGTGGTATAAGGTGAATAATTCGTCGGCATATTGTATGTCTTCCACTTCTATAAGGACAAATTGCGTCTTATTTAAATGCCGCCTATCATTCTTACTGGATTTTTTGCTCATAGGTTGTGGTGTACGATAATCAATCATACAGACAGGACGAGAGGGTACTAGAATAAATCCATCGCTTGTTAACTTAGTGATTAATGTTTGATTTAAGCTTTGTGTGAGTGAGCGAAACGCCAGCGCATGTTTTGGGTAAGCCTTAGTGAAATATTGCCGCATATCATGGATGGGCAGATCAGATTGCTCAGGATATAGATTCGTGGACCATAGTCGATTATTAACTTGAACGCAGCGGTTAATGCGCATCCATTTCAACGGCGAGGCTAGGCCATTGATGAGTGCTTTAAGGGGCGTTCTTAAGACTCTGGGAATGGAGGCAAGCAGGGTGTCACGCCCATAACTGACAAAGGCATTATAAGGCGAGCACACGTAGGATGATTCATATTCTTTATTGTTTATGCTAAAAGGCAGTGTCATACCTTGGTACTGTAATAGACTCATTTTTGTATCGACATTGGCAATAAAAGGTTGGCAGCCAGAAGCAATATATTGGGCGATCAGATGATCGACACCTTTCACATGAAGTTCGCTAATATTGTCAGCGTTAAAGAGCTTAAAATGCATTATGATATTTTCTTCAGAAATTTTTCTGAACTCCAGTGGATCAATTTTAATGTTACTTGCCAAAAGCAACGGCGATAACGGGGTAAATGCTGAAAGGCAATGGCACCAAGTTCTCGGTGTTCTTTCGCACCACGGCTGGTTTTAAAATTTTTAACACCAGTGCCGCAATGTAGCCTTAACCCTTTTTGGTGACAGGTGTGTAAATTGAGTGCATATAACATTCGGTACAGTCCAAGAGATTGAGGGGCAGAGGTGTCGTAGCCCACGATGGGATTTGTTAGCATGTTGCCTTTATGTTTGATGGCGGTAAATCCCATGATTTTTTTTGATTGTTCACAATATAAAGCCGTAAAGTCAAAGAAGTGGTTTTGATGAGTGAGTGCAATGAAATGTGCGTTGAGCTGTGGATTAAGCGTGCTGTATTGGGTGATAAAAAGCTGCTGATAGAGCTCTGCCATTCTTGCATAATGCTTAGGGTGAATATCATCGTGTTGCAACACTGTCAAAGAGGTGTTTTTTAGCAAGGTTAAATCGCGTTTATTGTCTCGTCGCTGGTGTAAATTATCATTTGGATTAAAAATGTAAGCATTCATCGTGGGGATTAGGTGATAGCCCAGCGAGATCAGTGCATTTTCTTGCGGTGATAAATAACTGTCTTGTATTGAACGATAAACATGGCAATGTGAAGGAAAAGCCTCGATGAGTAATGCATGGATTTCACTCAATTCTTCTAATGTTAACTGGCGAGTGTGTAGATTGGTTCCCGTTAGGAAGTTATTGACAAATATTACATTATCTATTTTAAAGAGATTCAGTATCTTACCGATGAACGTTAGCGCACCGTTTAGCAGAGGTTGGCTAATGCTTGCTTGTGGACTGCTAATAAACGCCGTGTAAAGAGAACACACAAATGAGTTGTGTTTATGGTATGAGTTAAGCGTTAAAGGCAATAATTGATCATTAATAAGAATGGCAAGGTATTGCGCGTGAACATTATTAATATAATGTGCGGGCGTATGGGTTATCATGGCTTTGATGTACTCAGCATCATCACAATGAAGCGGTATTTTATCGAGATTATTCGGCGTAATAAGAATGGCAGTCATGAAGTATGTTTATATTCGTTTAATGATGAGTTATCTTTTGTTTCTTTACAGCGAGTAAAGGTGATACGGCCACCTTCAGGCACCATAAAGCATTCTATTTTGTCGCTATAGAGTCGAAGCTGAAGGGCTTTACCGGCTTGTTCCTGCAAAATTTTGATTTTCATGCTGCCAAGACTTTGCTGTAAATCATGATTGTCAAATCGCCCTTTAAAGATATTGGTTTTAAAAGGACTTAGCTGGATTTGGTAATTCATTGGCCCAATGCCAAAAGTCAGTTCTGGAGTGATAGTGATGTCGCCAACAATGGGATTATGGTAATGGCCGATGAGTTTGGCTGTGTCTTTAGGTTTGCCCAGTGCAGGGACTTTTGAAAAGCAGTAGTGTGCTAATGCGCGAGGAGACAGGATGGCAAATTGCGTATTGGGGTAATCGGCATCAATGAAAAGTTGTAAGAATATGTCGGCGATTTTTTGGGGAATGATACTGGAACGATTACATAACATGCCGATCCCAAGCTGTTTTTCTTTGACGGTTAATAAAAAGGATGTGATCCCAGGAAAACCGCCAGTATGACGGTTAATAGTGTAAGATGCTCTCTTTTCAATGAGCCAGCCTCCAGCGTAATGCCCCGTTTTTGCGTTGATAGTACAAGGGATAACGCCATGAGTTAAATGAGCCTGCTCCTGAGCGGTCATATTGAGCTTGTCGTGTTGATTATGCGTCCAAAACTTGAGCCATTTTCCCATATCTTCAATGCTGCAATTGATCCCCGCGGCCCCCAATAATTGATGTGGAAAACGAGACAGAGCCAGTGGAGCATTACCTTTCAAATTGAATGCCCGTCTGTGAGGTGAGGCTTTATTGGTGTGTTGCAAATAGGCTTGTTTACCACAGGAACTGCGCTGCATATTCAGTGGCTTAAAAATGAATCTTGATAGCGCCCTCTCAAAGGAGCAATTGAGGGTGATTTCAATAATTTTTTCAAGGGCAACAAAGCCTAAGTTATTGTAAGCAAACTCAGTAGGCGCCGATGTTTGGCTGCAATGGGTGAGGGCTTTGAGCATATCAGTAGATGAGAAACCTAAAAACCCTAAGTAGTCCATAGCGTAGGGGGGTAACCCTAGAGTATGTGTGACCAAATGCACAAGAGTAAATTGCGGATTAAAATCAGGCAAAATGTGCTGAACGGGTTGATCCCATGCTAATTTATTCTGTGCAACCAAAATGCCAACCAGGCAGGCTGTCATGGCTTTGGTGAGAGAAGAAATAGGAAATACTGTGTGTTTATTTAGGGGCATATTTGTATCAATGGATTGTGTGCCATAGAGACAAAAATGCTGCTGATCGTTATGTTGAACAACAATTGCCAAGCCTGGTAATTGAGCGCGTTTGGCTAAGAGTCTTGCTTTGTCAAAAAGTGTATCGATATGATGATCTATCAAGATGCTATCCTGTGAATAAAGTCGATTAATAACCGTCCTGCATTACAACAAAAGTTGTTTTTCTTTGAGGGTGGGCGTGATGTCATTGTTAAAGGCTTTGACAATATAAGGCCGCATCAGATCGGTTTTTGTCACCATAGGTTTAAAACGAGGATCATGGTTAAGGTTGGCTTGTTGAATTTCTAAAATCCGCTTATCTTGCAAAAAAGCAATATATTGAAAAGGAAACAGGGCCTTCATTTTAAAATAGCTCAGTAAGGTTTTCCCTTTCACGTAGGTTCGCACAACCATTTTGGTTTTTCGGGCTGTTTCGGGCACAAGATAAATGACCACTGACAGTGCGATGTCTGTTGCATTGTAGTATTCCAATTCAATGGTACCAGAGTGATGAATACGGCCCACACCTTTGGTGATCTGACGGCCAAATAAACGACTGACGAGTCCAGTTTGTTTTTTTTCTTCAATATATTCTGCTTGGTAACCCGTTGGGTGATCGGTAATACGCGCGTGGCATAGATGACGTATGGGTTGATTAGTGCGAATAATCCCTGTGTGTACCGTATGCGTATGCAGTGCATCTAAGAAGTTTTCTGCAATATCCACAGGATTGGCTTCAATGATCCCTATATATGTTGAATAACGGTGGCTGGCATGTACTTCTGGAATAAAAGGCGGCTGAAGGGGCTTGTGACTGCTTAGCCAAATGAGGCCATGGGTTTCGCAGATTGAAAAAGTCTTAATCAAGGGGTTTTTAGGCGCCTTAAAATTCACATCACCGGGAATATTGGCTAATTGCCCTTGACCATTAAATTGCCAGCCGTGATAGGGGCATTCAAGTGTCCCTTGCTTTAAGCAACCCTTAGATAACGGCACGCCTCTGTGTGGGCATTGATCTTTTAAGGCGTGTAGCTTATTGCCATCACGGAATATCACCACAGCCTGATCATGGTAAGTCACAGCCAGCGGTTTATCTTGTTTTAATTGATGTGATTCTACGACTGGGCACCAAATTTCTTGTGTAAGAGATAACGTCATAATTGATGCTTTTTAATTAAGGGAACGAAAACGTTATTGGTTATCCAAGATAACACTTGCCACATACGTTGGGTTTTTTTAGGTAAATGCCGTGTATAGATGGCGGAATACTCAATAAAAGCCTGACCACCTCTTTGTCTTTTGAAATGGGCAGCGCCGGAGCTGGCATTAAAAATCTTTTGATTTTTCTGCGCAAAATCCAATCCTGAGAATGCAGCCAGTCGGTATAATCCTAGCTTTTTAGGTTGCGTAATATCGTAACCAATAATAGGAGAAGTCACGATACCGTCGATGCTAAATCGTCCTGCAATCGCGTCCAAAGTACCTTGTGCATTACGGTAGCCCTCAAAGGAAAAATGTGGGTGTGTAAACACAGTTTCAAGATAAGTTTCAGTAAATTGAGGGTTTAGCTGAGAATATTTACTGATATAGAGCATGTTATACAGCTCGATGATCCTAGGATAATCATTGGGGGTGATCTCGGCTTGATCCACGCGTTGATAAGGGGTTTTTTTGATTAAATTGAGATCGTTTTTGTAATCTCGTCGCTGTTGGTAATCGTTCAGCTTCTTATCATAAATATACACTTGTCTAGACGGAGCTAGAATATAACCTGCTTGTTTAAAACCTTGAATTAACTCAGGGTTAGAATAAGAGTTCAGTGACCGAAAAATGATCGTGTGTTCACTGTAGTCTTTGATTAATGTCTTGGTGAGCTCATCAATCGCATCACTATGAAAACTGTTAGGATATAAATTAGTGGATAATAGCCAATTGTTGACATGTAATACCTTGTTAACTTTATTTTTTTTAAGATAATAGCCCAATAAGCGAATACAAGGTCGAATGAGGGCTTCTAACCAAGGTTTATTCAACTTATCTAACTCTTCAAGGCAGTAGGGAATAAAGGCGGTATAGGGTGAGCACACATAACTGTTATGAAACTCTGTATTATTGAGGCTCATTGGCAGTTTGCAGTGTTGGTTCACTGTGAGTGTTTGTAGCTGAGTGTCGACATTCTCTATCATGCGTGATGAGGGCATGAAATGTTGGCAGTAGGCTTCAGCGGGGGGCTTCTGTGGTGTGAGCTTGTTTTTTTCACTCATTTGATGGCTTCTCCATCCCATTCAAAATCTTGTGTGGCGGCTTCTCTAACGGATATTTTCTCTTTAAAAGCGATTTGTACTAGCTCTGCCAATGAGATAAATTGAAACCATGAAAACCCTTTATCATTTTTGCATGCCATGACATCGCTGGCTTGTCGATAATCTCGGTACCAAGCTTTGACTTTTCCTTGATGTATAGCGAAGGGTAAGCCTATCAATACCATCATGAGTGAAATCATTTTTGGCTCTTTAAAAGGGGGAAGGGGTTGAGGGCTTACGCCTAAAAAGGCATCAGCCAGATTAACATCACCTAATAGATGCAGGCCACTGGTTGCGCGAGGATTACATTCAATAATATAAATATCATCCGGTGTTTCGATAATGTCGAATCCAAGGTGTCCTGTATATTCATGTTTTTGGCAAAAGGCTTGAATAAAATCACTTATTTTTTTGTTCACTATAGGTTTAAAGTAAAAACCCGCAGCGACTTTTAATCTATGAGTGGGCTGATAAATGGCTTGAGCAAACACCTGACCTTTTACCGCAATCGCATAAGTACAATATTCATTACCTTGAATTTTTTCTTGTTTTAAAATACGTCCAGGAGCCATGTCAGACAAGTCTTGTACACTTTTAGGAGTGGGAGACAGTAAGACATCGGTACCAAAGCGGCAAAACTCTCTTTTTACGATACAGCTGGACAAGGTCTCAGGGGTTATTGGACTGCTAAAGTCCAGTAGTTCTGTTTTTGGAAGAGTGATCCCTGTATCTTGGCATAAAGATAAAATATCGTATTTACTGTGCAATTGCTGCATTAGATCAAAGTCGGGGCATAATACATCGCAATGTGGCGTCAGTTTGTCTTTGATTTTTGCGATATAAAAGCTTTCTTCACACATGGGCAATAGATAATCAATCTCATGGGTTTGAATGATGTTCAATAACGCCGTTTGGTAGTTATCTATGTTATTTCTTGGACTGGGGCTGAGAATAAATTGTGCCAGACTACGGCTGTTTTTTGCGAGCGGGTAGCGCAATGAGTCTGTCATAAAGACTTGATGGCCATGCTTGGTTAAATTTCTGGCCAGCTCTAGTGAAACTGGGGCTCTGGCACAAGTAATAAGAAAACGTTTCATTTCAATATCATTCCTAATGGTGATAAATGGCTATCGATTCATCATGTTTATTTAACTGTGTTTATCACTCTGCGCCGCTTTTCCCCTTTTTTAGGGTATTGATATGGCTTGAACTGATAATCGGGCTGTTTAATATCAAGTTTGTTAAACAGCAAATTTAAGCTGCTGACAATCTTATCTTTGTTGTCATTGGTGTAAGGTTCGCATTCAATCAGCAGTGCGTTAGTATGGGTTTGTGTGACACGATACTCTTCGACTCTTTCGCAATGAGACACTATGGTGTTGCGAATGAAATCCGAATAGACATGAATAGGTTTATTGTTATGGTTAGCCAGTTGCAACACATCGTCTTTTCGACCTTCAATGGATTGAATTCGAGTATGGGATGAGCCACAGGGGCAGGGCGTGGGCTCTTCAACTAACACATCATCCAGTAAATAGCGCACTATGGGCTGAGTGCGTCGTCTTAAGTCGGTGACGATAGGTGAAAAGCGTCCTTGTGTTTGATCTATCCAGTGTTTTTCAATGATGATATTGTCTTCATTGAGATGTAAGTTGCCATGGGAGCAAGTGATCCCCAGAAACCCTTCTGTGCATTGGTATATTTGATGGACTTTTTGGCCAAAATAGGCTGATATTTTTTGTTTGTCCTCTTCTTCTAGCACTTCTGCAACAGCGATGAATTTTTTCGGGCTAATCTTAGGTTGTAAGCGCGACAAATGCAGCAATACACTGGCAGGAGCAATGAGAATGCTGGGGTTATACGCTTCCAATGTGCTAATGTGCGTTTCTAATGAAGTGAGTAAATCAAAAAAGCGAAATTGCGTGAATATGCTGCGGGTGTTTTCATACAGTCTGTTGTTAGCACGCAGGAAAAAGGCGATGCGTTGAGGCCTTAAGTAATGAGGAAAGGCTTTTGCGACCATGTACCCTGCCCATTCAGCTCGCTCGATTTTGGATGAAATAAATAAGCCTCTATTGCCACTGGTGCCTGATGATAGTCCCACTGCGTACTGCCCATATGTGGGGGTAAAATCACGGGTATTTTCAGCGGTAATCGCAATATTCAATGCGGTATCACGCAGTAACTTAGCGGTATTGATTTGATCAAAATGAGCCATGTGCGTTTTTTTATCGATTAACGGAAATTGCGCTAAGGGCAAATCAAGGTATGCTTGGTAAAAAGGTGAATGGGCTAATACTGCTTTTTTAAAGCCATTGAAGTGTTTATTCTGCTGTTTTATTAATCGTGAGCGTGTGATTTTTTGATAATATTTTGCTCTAAAAAAACCTGTGACAAAGGCACCCAAACAGGCTATTTTACCAGGCGTTTTTGTTATCGCAGATTGATCCAAGCCATTCGTGTTGGAAGCTGTACTTTTTAAGTGAGGACTATTTATTTCAGTGCTATTTATTTCAGTGCTATTCATATTCATATTCGTATTGTCACTATTTACCAATTGTTTCATAGCGTTAATGCTTCAATGGTTTTTTTACAGTGACTGGGAATAAGCACTATGTCTTTATTACGAGCGTAAAGGTGAGATAATTTCTCTAAGGTATTGAGATACGCTTGCCCATCGTCCATTATGATGTGGGCTAATTTATTGGGTCTTGCACCTTGAGTGTAAGCTTCCTGTGTCCAGCAAGCATCACCAATCAAAAAGGCGGTTTTCTGAGAATGCTCCAGCAGTAAACCAAAATGCCCAGCGGCATGGCCAGGTAAAGAAATCGCTAACATACTTCCATCATTGAATAGATCATACCCTAAATGAAAAGGGGCATAATGATAGGATAAGTTTAAGGGCTGACTGTCTTCGATAAAGCGGCAACGACGAGTAAAGTCATTGGGCAGCAGTTTAGGCAGATAGCCTTTTAGTAATCCTTTGAAACGACTCGTGTCATTAATGGCATTGAGTGCCGCTCGCGAGCAGATAAACTCTGCTTGTGAAAAGTCCATTAAACCTGCAATATGATCAGCATGGAAATGTGAAATAAAAATGGTCTTTATTTCATTTGCGTCAATCCCCCTGAAAGCAAGCTGGGTAACCAGTTGTTCTTTATCACATAAATGCATTGGAGTTAAGCTGCGATATAAACGTTCAGGAAAAGGCTGTGTGGCTTGTATAAAACGTTTTGCATACCCAGTATCGAACAACACATACCCAAGTGTCGGGTGTTTGATGAGACCGACATAGGCAGGAAATTGCATGCTTTTCCAAGAGTGCCCCTGCATCACCATAGCCTCGGGATGGAAACAATGACCGACTTTTAATAAGGTTAGCATGGTGGCTCCGAATGAAAATATTGCTTTATTCCGTGTTCAAGGCCATAAATTGGACGGTATCCCAGCAGGTTTTTTGCTGCACTGATGTTCAATGTTTGTGACTTGGCTAATAATCCTGCGCTATAGCAAGTGAGCAGTGGCTCTTTAGTGTTGAAGATTTTAGCGATTGTTTCCATGACTTTCGCGATGTTAGCCAAAATGGAATAAGGTATTGGCAAAAACCGAACCCTTTGATGAGTGTGACGTGTTAATAAATTGACTAAGGCGCTCACTGTCATTGGCTCGTCATTAGAGATATTAAAACAGTGTTTATTGATTTCTGGGGTTTTACCGGCCAAGTAGAGCGCATGGGCGACATTTTTGACATAGGTGATATCCACTAGGGCGCGACCTTGCTCTGTTAAAGGGAAAAAACCTTTTTCAAGTAAGTTCAATATACGGGGGAAGATGCTGGTATCGCCTTCACCTATGATGCCCCTTGGCCTAATGATCACAACTTCAGTGTCACCGCATTCATTGAGCATGACTTGTTCGCCCTGGTATTTGGTCTTAGCATATTCATTGGCAAAGCCCGATGTCAGTACTTGACTCTCTTTAATGTCCAGCTTGTCGGTAAAGTTAAAGTAAACGCTGGTGGAGGAAACATAGACACAACGTTTAATGTTATGATGTTTAGCCGCCTTGAGCACATGCCTTGTGGCTGTGACATTGGCAAGATAAAAGGCCTCTTCAGTTCCCCAAGCACTGGAAAAAGCGGCGCAATGAAAAATAACATTTGCGGCTTCAAACTCCGCAATGACATGGCTTTCATTGGTGAGATCCACGGCTTTAAAACGTGTTTGAGTGGAATTGAGTTTACGTCCTTTGGCTTCATTTCTACCTAGAGCCAATACCTGGTAACCTTGCGTTTCTAGGTGGTGGACTAAGTGTGACCCCAGAAAGCCTGTGGCACCTGTGATAATGGCTTTCATCCAATCTCCAATATGATAGCGCCAAAACTTAATCCTGCTGAGAACCCCAGTAACATGACCTTATCGCCGCTGTTGACTTTGCCTGATTTTAATAATTCATGCAGTGCGGAGGGAATAGAAGTGGCAATCTGATTACCTCTATTTTTTAAAATGTTCACCATTTTACCTGGGGCAATTTTAAACCATTTTTCAATATGTTGTAATCCAAGTTGGCTGGCTTGATGGGGGATAATCCAATCAAGATCATCAATCTGATAGGGGGTTTTTGCTAGAGTGCGTTCGACAAAGCCCTTGATATGAAGGGCGGTCATTTTAAAGACAGATTTACCTTTCATCTCAAATAACTCATAAGGGTGGTAATCACCTTCTGTTTTAGAGGGTTGATGTAAGGTGCCATAGCCTCTGACTTGACAAAAATCAAAGCCTTCACTGTAGGTTTCAAAATGACTGGCTAGCACCTGAGTCGCGTTTTGTTTTTCTTGGCTCACAATTAATGCTGCAGCACCATCGCCAAATAAGCCTCCCGTTTCTCTTACGCTCCAATCTAGGCCAATAGATGCGATTTCAGATGAGACAATGAGGATGTTCTTATAGCGTTGTGTGGAAAGTAAGGCATGAGCCACATCCAGTGCTTTGACTGCACTTAGGCAAGTCATATTAATATCAAAAGCAGGGATGGGGTGTGTTAAGGGAAGCTGTTTATGAATTTTAGCTGCAGTGCAAGGAATAAGTTGTTCTAAGGTACTGCTGGCAGAAATAATACAATCGATATCATCAAGTGTAATATCACTATTGTCTAGTGCTTGTTCTATTGCGGCGACTGCCATGCTGATTGGGGTTTCATGGGTCACATAATGACGTGAAGCCACCCCTGTGGTTTTTTCTGTTTGTCCTTCAGGCCAACCTTGGCTTGCATCGATTTGGCTTGATTGAACGATGTGCTCGGGTAGGGCAATGCCAGTGCCACGAATATTGATAGTTGAATTGAATTTGTCCATATTATGAGTAGGGTTAACCATGCTTTTTATTGTTTGAGCCATATTATTGATTGTCTATTTTCAGTGGGTTGGAACAGGCGCGTGAGAAAATAGCTTGTTATTGTTCATTCTTTAATGAAATTTATAACGAAAATGAGACAACTCATATCAGGTGTACACCTGATAATGATTATTATTCCTTAAAAGTCATGGTCTTATGCTTTAGTATAATAGATCTAATTTATAATGCTTAAAATCAATAACTTGTAAAATAAAAGTGATGCATTGTTTTGCTCTTAACAGTTAAGATAAATTATTATTTATCTTAAACGTTCGTTTTTGAGTTATTGATGAGAAATGCTGATGTGATCTTTGACTAGGGCCTGTTGAACTTTGGTGATGATTTCTGCAGCAGTTTGTGGGTTCTTTATACAAGGCAGAGCTTGTGTGGTGTAGTTGTTCTACATAAACAAGCGATAACGCCGTAGAAAGGAGCCACAAACACTGTCCGTAGGATCCGGCTAAACGTGTTTTACTCTTTGTTGGGAGCAATTTGCTTAGATCACTAGGCGTCATCCCTCCCGTCGCGATTAAAACACGTTTATCTCGGACATAATTTAACCACCAAAGATCAACAGGCCCTTGGGTTATCGTTAATAGCTCATGGCATGGATGAAAATGAATGATTAAGAATTGTCATGATTTCACGTTATAAAAGTAAAGATGACAAAAGATTGATGTTATTTCGCTAAGTTTGCTTTTTTTTGACAGCGGGGTAGAAAATTTATTGATATAAAAAGATGATTGAAGGAGAAAATAGAGGAAAGCGTCATGTTCTTATGGTTTAAACGACGCCTATTATGTCGAGGATCTCGGCATAGATTGAGCTCAGAAAATCTTGATGTCAACTGGACACAGAATAGTCATGAGACGGAGTGCGGCATATGGGAGCATATTGCGGATTTTTTTCATAGTGTGTATCAAGAAGAAGCGCAAAAAGCCTTATTCGATTTGGTACTTCAACAAGAGTGTGATACTCAAAAGTATGATGCATTTCATCGATTACGTCAGCTTGCTGCTGACATTTTTTATGATAAATTTATCGAAGAAGGTGTGAAAAATATTGATGGCTCTTGGGATATTACCATACTCATTAAAGGCTGGCATATTGACCAGAATATTTTACAGCTGCATTTAAAAGCGGTGAATGGAATAAAGCTTTAGTGGTGACGTGCATTGAAATGCTGCTTCTAAAAGAAGTCAGTGTCTTTTGGTCGCTAAAGTAAGAAAGATGACGAGTATGAAAATCCAAGGAATGAGTGATGAATTGCCACTTTATCTTGCTCTGGTGGTTTTTTTTGGCTAGTGTTGCGGCATAATATTTACACCTAGCCAACAAATATCCGTGTTTATGAAAAAAAAATGTTTACTTTTGGCCCTTGCATCCATTAGCGCCTTTAACATGATGCCAGCCTTTGCCACGAATAATTCTAGCGCCGCTTCCAGTGATCTATCTTCTCCAGCCCCCTTTACGGTGCAAGATCTTGTTAATTTAAATGAATTAAGCTCACCGGCATTGTCCCATGATGGAACAAAGTTGGTTTATAGTATTAAAAAGCATGATAGTGATGGCTCAACACAATCAAACCTGTATTTACAAGACTTAACAGAGCATGGAGCACAGGAAAAATCCCATCAGCAAGTGATCCAATTAACATCATCACCTAGTACTGAGCATAGTGTGGCTTTTGCAAAAGATGATAAGGCGATTTATTTTATTGCTAATCGAACCGGCTCAGCTCAGTTATACCGTTTGTCGTTAGCGGGTGGCGAAGCTATGCCTATCTCTGCTTTACCCTTAGACGTTGAAGGTTTCAAGTTATCGCCTGATAGCAAAAAAGTGTTATTGACGATGCGAGTCGTTCCAGAGTGCGACACTTTGATTTGTTCCAAAGATAAATTTGACGCTGAATTGAACCGTCAATCGACAGGGGTGGTTTATGATCAACTTATGGTGCGTCATTGGGATACTTGGTATGACCATGCCAGAAGTCATTTATTCATCGCCGAGCTTGATGATAGCATCATAAAGGATGCCATTGATATTACCAAAGGGCTGAATACTGAAACGCCGCCTAAACCTTTTTCTGGTTTAGAGGAGGCCACTTTTACTCCTGACAGCCAATATGTTGTCTATAGCGCGAAAGCCCCCAGTCATACGCAAGCGTGGACGACGAACTATGACTTATGGAAAGTATCCATTAAAGGCGGGAAGAGTGTTAACTTAACGAAGAAAAATAAAGCTTGGGATTCTCATCCTGTGTTTTCGTCAAATGGACGCTATCTTGCTTATCTTGCCATGAAACAACCGGGATTTGAGGCCGATAGAAATCGCATTATGCTTCGGGATACGGTGACAGGGCAAGAGAAAGAAGTGGCTCCGCTATGGGACAGAAGCCCACAATCATTACATTTTGGGACTGATGACAAGACCTTATACGTGTCCGCTCAAGATTTGGGGCAAGTGTCTTTATTTGAAGTTAATACCCAGTTTGGTGATGTGCGTGCAATTTATACTGAAGGTTATAACGGCATTGTGGGAATGACTGCTGATAAAGTGGTGTTTACCCATAAAAGCTTAGTGCAGCCCAGTGATTTGTTTTCTATCAATTTGGATGGCCAAAATCTACAGCAGTTGACTCAAGTGAATAAGAATAAGCTTGAGAGAATAGCGTTCGGTGAATTTGAGCAGTTTAATTTTAAAGGCTGGAATAATGAAACGGTTTATGGTTATTGGATAAAGCCCGTGAATTACCAGCAAGGTGACACTTATCCTATTGCTTTTTTAGTGCATGGTGGGCCTCAAGGATCATTTGGCAACAATTTTAGCGCTCGTTGGAATGCCCAATTATGGGCGGGCGCGGGTTTTGGTGTTGTGATGATAGATTTTCATGGATCGACAGGGTATGGGCAAGCATTTACTGATTCGATTACTCAGGATTGGGGCGGAAAACCCCTTGAAGATCTCCAAAAAGGTTTTGATGCTGTGGTTAAACAGCAGCCTTGGTTGGATAAAAATCGTGCTTGTGCCTTAGGCGCATCTTATGGCGGTTATATGATGAATTGGATTGAAGGCAATTGGCCAGACGGTTTTAAGTGCTTAGTAAATCATGCTGGTCTTTTTGATATGCGTTCCATGTATTATGTGACTGAAGAGCGTTGGTTCCCTGAATATGAATTTGGCGGTACATATAATGATAATAAAGCCTTATATGAAAAATTCAATCCAGTGAATTACCTTGATAATTGGAAGACGCCCATGTTAGTCATTCATGGTGAAAAAGATTTTAGAGTGCCATATGATCAAGGTTTAGCTGCATTTGGCTTTTTAAAGCGCAAAGGGATCCCTTCAGAGTTGTTAATTTATCCCGATGAGAATCACTGGATCTTAAACCCACATAATTTAGAGCAGTGGTATGCCAATGTATTAGGCTGGCTGAATCGCTGGACGAAAAAGTAAGCCATTGATGCGTGAATAAACGGACTAAAAACCAGAACAGATGTTCTGGTTTTTTATTTGGTTTGTTGTTCTTAAATAATCCCCATAAAAAGAGCAATTATCAACAACACTATGCTTAAACCCCAGATCCAAAAGAATGAATAACGGATATGTTTACCCATTTTAAGTTCGGCAAGCCCGAGTCCAAGCCAAAGTGCGGGGGAAAAAGGGCTAATAAAGGTACCAAGAATATTACCGATGATCATGACATAAATCGCCGATTGTGCACTGACACCCACACTTGAGGTGATTTGTTCAACAACGGGGACTAATGCGAAATAATAAGCATCGGTGTTTAAAATGAGTTCAAAAGGGGCGCCGAGAATACCAATGATGATATGTAAATAGGGCAAAATAGTATTAGGCAGAATAGCCACAATATCAAGCGCGAGGGCATTAAGCATTTTTGTGCCTGTTAAGATCCCTAAAAAAGCCCCAGCAGAGAGAATAATACATCCCATCAGTACAGCACTTGGCGCATGGGCTTTGATTCTATCCATTTGATCACTCACTTTTGGATAATTAAGCGACAGGGCTAAACTCACGCCTATCATAAAAGTGAATCCTGAAGGGATAATGCCCCAAACAAGTAGAGTAATCACACCTATGGTCAGTAAAACATTCATCGCGAGTTTTCTCGATGATCTATTGGATGACGTTGAGCTCATCGGTGAAATGAATGTGTTGCTAGGGTGAGTATTTTCCTCTTCAATGGGGGAAAGCGGTGGCAAGTTGGCGATACGACGTTTTTCTCGAACACCCAATACCATTGCCATTGGCACTAACAGGAGCAATGCAATGAATTGTAATGGTACTAAAGGACGCCAGAGTTCAGTGGGATTCATCGACAGTAATGCCGCTGCGCGACCAATGGGGCCAGCCCAAGGCAGCATATTCATAATACTCGCACTGGTTCCCACTAATAGCAGCAGTAAATAGGGACTCATTCGTAATCGCTTGTATAAGGGCAGTAGTGCAGGAATAGTGATGAGAAAAGTGGAGGCACCAGAGCCATCTAAATGTGCAATGGCCGCAATAAAGACGGTGCCGATGACAACCGATTGAATACTTCCATGAGATAGCGTTACCATTTTATTGATCATCGGTGTGAATAATCCCACATCATTCATGATCCCAAAATAAATAATGGCAAAAATAAACATGATGACAATAGGAAAGACTTTTTGGGTACCCGCATTAAAGTAAAGGCCAATATCGTGAATACTGGTACCTGCTACCAGAGCACCTATGATAGGTACAATAATTAATGCCGTAATTGGACTGGTTTTTTCTGTTAGCAGTAATCCAACAATAGTGATAATGGTAATAAAGCCGATAAACCCGAGCATGGCGACTCCTTCATTTTAGTTGTTGTTTGGTGTTGGACCCATGCGCAGCCCATCAGAATGATTATTTTACGTGGCATTGAAATGTGTGATGACACATTTCAATTCATTGTTTGCCTGTCATGTTTTCAAAGGATCTCACAATAAAAGGGACCTTAATAAAAACACAAGTGCTTATGACTATTTAGGTTTTAATCCCTGTCAAACGGCATTTAAATGTACTTTTTTCGTTTCATTTAATTGTCATTTCGTTGTCATATAGGTTTCTTTGTTATGTTTTATGCTGAGTTTTATTTTTTATTGAGTGACGCGCCAAAGTGTGACGGATGAAATATTCATAAAAACCGCAAATGATATTTAAGGAATGACAATATAAATGAAAGCAATAAGACTGATATTAACGATCCTATTTTCGAGCCTGTTATTGATGGCTTGTGAAGATAATACTGAAGATAAGATTGTAAGTTATGAAAGCCATGCGTCTTTGAGTTCGCTGGCACCTGCCACATCTACGGTGTCTTCAAATGAGTCATGTGACGACGATCTTTGTATTCAGTCAAGTGAATTTTCAATGCAGCTCATTGCGCGATATGCTTCTAACGCCTTTGGAGTCAGTGCGGCTGAAATTGTCGATTATCATGAGGCATCAAAACAGATTTTTGTGGTGAATGCGCAAAGTGGGCGCGTAGATATATTGGATGCATCATTGTTGGCTAGCGCGACACCAGTGACTGCTGAGCAAGCGCTTGTGCTTGATAATATGATGAAAATAGGCGAGGTTGATGTTATTGAGGATCTTGATCTCACAGGTCTAGGCGGCATAAATAGTTTGAGCCTTTATCAAGATCTGTTGGCGGTGGCGGTTGAGCGGGAAGATGAATATGGTAACCTCAAGCAAGGCAAGGGGCTGGTGGCTTTTTATCGCCTAACGGAGGAAGGAAGCCTGGAGTTTCTTCATGGGGTTGAAGTGGGTTACTTACCTGATAATGTCGCTTTTACGCACAATGGCACTCAGCTCCTGGTTGCCAATGAAGGTGAGCCCAATGATGACTATACTGTGGATCCCGTCGGTAGTATTTCAGTGATTGATATTGTCGATAATACACCTGTCACACAGGCGATACATATTCATTTTACCGATTTTAATCAAGGAGCGGCGCGTTTTGATGAAGTGAGTGCTTTTATCAAAATCAATGGCCCTAATGCCAGTGTGGCGCAGGATTTAGAACCTGAATACATCAGCGTGAGTGAAAATAGTCAAATGGCTTATGTGAGCTTGCAAGAAAATAATGCCATTGCTGTAATTGATTTACAGACTATGACCATTGAGGCGCTATGGCCCTTAGGGTTGAAAGACTTTGGGCTGGCTATGAATAGTATTGATGCCAGCGATAAAGATGAAGGTATTAATATTCGGCCTTACTCAGGTGTGTATGGCCTATACCAGCCCGATACCCTCGCGACCTATCAGTGGAATAATGCTGATTTTATTGTCTCGGCTAACGAAGGAGACGCCCGTGATTATGAGGGTTTTTCAGAAGCGGTACGGGCGAAAGACTTATCACTCATTACTGAGCATCCGCAATATTTAGCCGTGCAAGATAGCACCCAACTGGGGCGTTTGAAAGTCACCACCAGTATGGGGGATCACAATGGTGATGGTGATTATGAGCAGTTGATAAGCTTTGGTGGACGATCATTTTCTATTTGGGATCAAAATGGGCTATTAGTGTTTGATAGCGGTAGTGATTTTGCGCGAATCACGGCGGCTGTGCTAGGAGAGCATTTTAATAATAATAATGATAAGAGTAAAGGCGATAGCCGCAGTGATGATAAAGGGTCAGAGCCTGAAGCCTTAGCTCTGGGTCAGGTGAACCGTCGGCATTATGCCTTTATTGGCTTAGAGCGTGTGGGTGGAGTCATGATTTATGATGTGACCAATCCATTTGATGTGTCTTTTGTTGATTACGTGATTAATCGAGACATGGATATGGATTTTTCTATCGATGAAAAAGACATGGATGGGCAGGATATCGTGGGCGATCCCAGTGCAGTCGGGGATTTAGGGCCAGAAGGGATGACATTTATTTCAGCCGATAAAAGTCCATTAGGAAAAGCATTATTATTGATTGCTAATGAGGTCAGTGGCAGTACCAGTGTGTATCAATTAACCCATGAATAAATCATTAGGTGTGGCCTGAGAGGCAATGCAGTAGAGTGGACTTAATCGATCACTCTACTGATGCTGAAGGGGCTGACTATTCTAAGTCATTTTCATTCATCATCGGGATTAGTAAAATTATCACCATCACCACCATCATTATCCTACCACTCATCAAATGCACTTGAGTCATCGTCTGTTTGCTCGATATTGGATGAGGGAATGCCCGCATCTTCATAGGCCTCAATATCGTCGTCTGAACTACTAAAGGCATAAATAAACTTCGCACCCATAGCGTCGCTATCGTCAGGATCTATGCCGACCGCCTCGGCATAGTCCTGAATGCTGTCAATTTTAAAGTCTTTTACTGCGTCGCTATCACCAACATCTAGGCTGCCATCGATGACATATGGATACATGATGACATCCCATTCTAGGCCGCCCTCGGAGATGGTGAGGTTGTCCTCTAACCATTCTTGGGTAACGGTTGCAAAGGTTTTAGAATCGGGTACCGACGTGGGATCAGACAGCACGTCAGCAATATAGTTAAAATAACCGTCGGGGTAGACGATACCATCCTCGGGGCGGCCTGTGAGAAAGACCACCTGAAAACCATTTGCGATGTATTCATCTACTGTGTCTTTCGCAGTCTCCCAAAAGGTTGGACTGAATCCATCATAGCCGTCATTGAAGTAGTCTTCTTGTGCACCATCATCTATTACCGTGCCATCGATATCAAAAATCACGACGGGGTCGTCGTAGTTATAGCCAACATCGTTAGGATCATCCTCTACTGCGCCAACAGCGATTAAGAGCTCAACAATGCCTTCAGCTTCATCTTCTGCTGCGTCATATATGTCATCGACAACATCTTCTGCCGTGTCTGTGACATCGTCCCATGCGTCATCTACTGCGTCTGTGAAGTCGTCCCACCAACTGCTGTCTTTATGTGGAGGATGAAAAGTGGCTTGTTCAAGGATTGCTAATGTTGTGAAATCTGGTCTTTGTGAGGCTGCCACATAGGTTCCCCCTGCTGCCGATGGAGAATACATATCTTCGGCCGCTGCGCCGCCAGAATAACCGCCACCACCACTGCCGCCATGATTATAGGCGCAAGCTCCATTTCCCTCATCATTTATGCTTATTTTTTGTTTATCATCGTCTAGATTGTGCCATAAACTGGCATTGAGATCATAATCATCTAGCGTGCTGTCGACGCAGCCTCCCGCGCCGCCAAGGTGATTATGATCGTTAACATCGATATTCACTTCTTGACCAAAAGAGTCGTGGGCAACGGCTTCTTGGTGCCGTGAGTATACGACAGAGCCGCTGCCACCATCGCTGTTGGGACTTGCGCCGCCACCGCCCCCAGCACTGATGAGGACATTGCTAAAACTGGGTGAATGCTCAAGAGGTGATTGCGTCATTAAATAAGTGGCTGCGCCCCCACCGCCCACCATAATCTCATCACCCGTATCGGTTATAGAGGTTGTATTGCTTCCTGACTGACCCTGTGCCCAATGTACTTCATAGGTTTGATACGTTTCATAATAGTCTTCAAATGTCGTCGAGTAGATACCGATAGAGCCTCTGCCACCTTGGTGGTTATCGGTGTCGCCACCATCAGCGCCTTTGGCGATGAACATGATAGGACTTGAGCGTGAGGCCCTGATGTTGTGGGTGGGGTCTATATCGTGATTAATTGAATGATAGACATCATGCCAAAGGTTGGTGGTGGTCTCAGTACTGGGTAAGGTGCAGCGAAGGATATTACTTTCCTCAGTATCGGTTTGTATTAATTCACATTGCTCATTGGCATTGAAGTTTCCTTGAGAATAACTGGAACTGTCACCATAAGTTGTTTCTGGTGTTGTGACTGCTCTATATTCATCATTACAGGCGGTTAATAATAACGAAGATATAAGGCTTAGAGTGAATACTTTTGATGGGTCAAGATATTGAATTTTAAGGGTAAAAAATGTCAGCTTTGGTACCATATTAAACTCACTATAGAGGTTGATTTGGGGGATAACAACTCAGTAAGTTTAGAGGTGGGTAACATAAATTCAACTTTATATTGATGTTTTGTTATCATTTGATTGTCGTGAGCTGAATAGTGATTTGGCAAGGCTTAAACATTGGTTTAGCAAAAGTGTATAAAGGCATGGTGATAAATTGCAACGCACTCAGGTGTGAAACCGCAACCTAAACGTTGCGGATGGCGCTACGGATTAATGTAGCGCTTATTTTGTATTGGCGTCTAATGCATTAAAAACCGCGAGGCAATTGACCTTGTCCAGCCAATTTTTGGCGCCATAACTCTTTTGGCGTTTGTCCTGCTGCCTTTGTTGTTTGTGTTTTGGCAACCTTGATTGTTTTGGCTTTTGGTGCTGTTTGTGCTTTGTCGACGATTGGCGCCGAGTTTTCGGCTTTATCTGTGGTATTTTCAGCGTTAAATTCTGCAAGCATAGATTCTAATTCACTGAAACGTATGGATTTACCGCCATCGATTTTGTACCAGCTTCCTTTTTGCTCAATAGTGACCTTTTGGCCTTGTTGGCTTGATAAAAAGCCTTCAAGTTGGCTGATAACTTCTTCTTTGGTCAGTTTAGACATAGTTGTAACCTGTTAATTTTTTATGTGTACATAACGAATTGGCGTGATTTTATAGGGTAAAGTACTCTCATGTCCAATTTTCGGTGAAATTCGCGACTTTTTGTTGTGCTTTGTTGGGTTTTTGAGCGATAAAGGCAAAGTGTTGGGTAAGTCATGGAACAATCAAGTAGATCGGTTACAATAAAGGTTTATGCATCGTCTTGGGAGTTATGGCTATCTTATGTTACGTACTGAATTAACAGATTATTTGTCTTCTTATTTAAATATTAATGCCTTTAAAGATTATGCGCCTAATGGACTGCAGGTCGAGGGAGGGCAAGAAGTCAACACTATTGTGACTGGGGTGACAGCTTGTCAGGCGTTAATTGATGAAGCCATTGCATTAAAGGCTGATGCACTGCTTGTTCATCATGGTTTTTTTTGGAAAAATGAGCCAGAAGTGATCACTGGCATGAAGCAAAAACGTATTAAAGCTTTGCTTGAAAATAACATTAATTTATACGGGTATCATTTGCCGTTAGATGCCCATCCTGAAGTGGGTAATAATGTGGAACTCGGCCGACAGCTTGCATTTGAGAATATTGAAGCGGTTGACAATATTGCAGGGTTATCAACGCCAGGTTTGTTATGGAAAGGCACATTACCTGAAAAAATGTTGGCCAGTGACTTCTCTGCGTTTCTAAGAGCAGTGTTGAATCGTAAGGCATTGCATTTGGGGGATGAGGATCAAACAATCGCCTCGGTTGCATGGTGTACGGGTGGCGCCCAAGATTATATTGATTTAGCGGCGCAGTTAGGTGTAGATGCCTTTATCAGTGGAGAAGCCTCTGAGCGTACCTATCATTGTGCCATTGAGCAAAATATTCATTACTTTGGTGCGGGACATCACGCTACTGAACGTTATGGTATTCAAGCATTAGGTCGACATTTGAAGGAAAAGTTTGGCTTGACGCATCACTTTATCGATATTGATAATCCAGTGTAATAGCTTGCTATTACTCTAAATTTTGTTGGTTTTTTATTTTTAGTCTCGTGTGAGTGGATCATTGTTATATGGGGTTGTTAAAAAGAATGCTTAAGTTATTCAATGAAGAGTATGCATCTAAGCCAAGCGTTAGAAAATAAAAAAGAAATCCTTATTGTATAATTAAAAAAGCCGCTCTTATTAAAGAGACGGCTTTTTATTTGTGTTATATCTGTGATTGAGGGAGCCTCAGTCACGGGGTTAACAGTGCGGGTTATTTCACTTTCATACCAGGCTCGGCACCTTCATGGGGCTCCATAATCCATAGATCTTTTCCACCTGAGCCAGCGGCTAATACCATGCCTTCTGAAGTGCCAAAGCGCATCTCACGAGGAGCAAGGTTTGCGACCATCACAGTGAGCTTGCCTTCTAAATCTTCAGGCGCGTAAGCCGATTTGATACCTGCAAAAACTTGCTTAGTTTCGCCGCCTAAATCCAGCTCTAAACGCAGTAACTTCTTGGCTTCTTTCACATGCTCTGCTTTGGCGATACGGGCAATGCGCAAGTCAATTTTAGCAAAGTCATCAAAGCTAATTTCTGGACTAATAGGATCTTGTTCTAGCGGCGATAAGGTTGAGGCAGTGTTTGTTGCCTTTTTAGAGGCGCTTTGTTCAGTCTCTTTGGCCACAGAAAGATTTTCTGTTGATGCATCGGTGATAGCTTGAATATTTTTCATATCAACACGCTGCATTAAGGCTTTAAAAGGTTTAATTTCATGCCCTGTGAGATCCATATTTAATGTATCCCAAGTGAGTGTTAATTGTAAAAAAGCTTCCACATCGCCAGCAAGCTTAGGTAATACAGGTTTTAGGTAGGTACACAAAATACGGAATAAATTCAGTGCATGGCTACAAACTTGATGAGCTTGCGCTTGTGTGTCTTCTTGTTTGATCAGCTGCCAAGGGGCAGCTTCAGCCACATAAGCATTGGCTAAATCCGCCAGCGCCATGATTTCGCGCATGGCTTTACCGTATTCACGGGTTTCGTAAAATTCGGCAATGATGTCTTGTTTGGCTAAAAAGGTCTCTGTGAGGCTATCATCGGTAACTGATGTTAATTTGCCATCAAAACGTTTGCTAATAAAACCTGCCGTGCGAGAAGCCAAATTGACGAGCTTACCTACAAGATCAGAGTTGACTCGTTGAGCGAAATCTTCAAGATTTAAATCTAAGTCATCAATACGGCTACTGAGCTTGGCAGCATAGTAATAACGTAAGTATTCTGGGTTTAAATGATCTAAATAGGTGCGCGCCTTAATGAAAGTGCCTTTTGATTTAGACATTTTAGCCCCATTGACTGTGACATAACCGTGAGCATAAACGTTGCTGGGTTTACGTAGCCCTGCACCTTCTAACATGGCCGGCCAAAAGAGGCTATGGAAGTAGACAATGTCTTTTCCTATGAAATGATAGACTTCTGCGTCTGAGTCTTTGGCCCAAAAATCATCAAAATTGATATCACCGCGTTTGTCACACAAGTTTTTGAAAGATCCCATGTAACCGATAGGGGCGTCCAACCAAACATAGAAAAATTTACCCGGTGCATTTGGGATTTCAAAACCAAAATAGGGGGCATCACGGGAAATATCCCATTGTTGTAATCCTTGCTCAAACCACTCATTGAGCTTATTGGCCATTTCAGCCTGCAAAGAGCCTGAATTAATCCACTCTTTTAACATGTTTTCAAAGGCGGGTAAGTCAAAAAAGAAATGCTCAGAGTCTTTCATGATGGGCGTCGCACCGGATACCGCAGATTTTGGATTGATTAAATCTGTCGTGCTATAAGTGGCGCCACAATTGTCACAGTTATCGCCGTATTGGTCGTCTGAGTGGCAGCGCGGACAGGTACCTTTGACAAAACGATCGGGTAAAAACATTGACTTTTCAGGATCAAATAACTGTGAGATGGTTTTGGTTTTGATGTAACCACCTTCACGTAATTTTAAATAAATATCACTGGCAAGGGCTTTGTTTTCTTCGCTATGGGTGCTGTGAAAGTTATCAAATTGAATATTGAAATCAGCAAAGTCTTGTTGGTGCTCTTGTTGAACCTGGGCAATCATGGCTTCAGGCGCAATTCCCATTTGTTGTGCCTTAAGCATAATGGGTGTGCCATGGGCATCATCGGCACAAATATAATAGCATTCATGGCCACGCAATTTTTGGTAGCGTGACCAGATGTCTGTTTGAATATATTCCAACATATGCCCTAAATGTATGGGGCCGTTGGCATAGGGAAGTGCACTTGTCACTAATATTTTACGTTGTGAATTAGCCATCTTGTCTCTAAATTGTGTGATGCTTAGAAAGTATGGGATAGATACTAACCGATCCGTTGAAGACTTTCATTAAAAGCTGATGTAAGTGGATTAAATTCAGACTAATGTTTGCTTTAATATCTGCTACAATTGCTCAACTTTTATTTTAGGGAGTGATATTTTGCCTTCAATCAGCCGAGCATTTTCACTAAAAGAGCCATTATTGACGCCTGTTTTAAGCCGTTTAGCCTTGATGATGGATGAGCATTTGAAATTAAATTTCTTGGATGCTGACATTGTTAAGGATTTAGCTCTTAATGGCGCTTGCCTTGAAATAACCCTTGTTTTTCCGTACCCCTGTCATTCGCAAAAAGCGATAATTGAACAAGCATTAAATGCGACATTGTGTGCAATAACTGAAATTGATGCGGTGAAATGTCACATTGACTTTGAATTTACTGTACAATCTGCGCAAACAAAGCCGCCTATCGAGAATGTTAAGCAAGTGATTGCTGTGGCATCGGGTAAGGGAGGGGTGGGCAAATCGACCACTGCGGTGAATTTAGCACTGGCTTTATCAGCAGAAGGGGCAAGAGTAGGCTTATTAGATGCCGATATTTATGGCCCTTCGATTCCCATTATGCTTGGGATCCCCGATTTTAAGCCCGTCTCCCCTGATGGTAAGGTGATGTTGCCAGCGAATGTTCATGGTATCGCAGCACAATCAATTGGCTTTATTGTCGATGCAGAGCAGGCGGCGGTGTGGCGGGGCCCGATGGCGGCTGGGGCATTAGTACAGTTAATTAATGAAACTCAGTGGCCAGAATTGGATTATTTGGTGATTGATTTACCACCCGGGACGGGGGATATTCAGTTAACCTTGTCACAGAAAGTTCCGCTTAATGGTGCGGTCATTGTGACAACACCGCAAGATATCGCGCTGGCTGATGCCCAAAAAGGCATTAACATGTTTCAAAAAGTGAATGTCCCTGTATTGGGGATCGTTGAAAACATGAGTTTTCATGTGTGCAGTCAGTGTGGGCATGAAGCCTTCCCATTTGGCCAAAATGGCGGAGAAAAAATGGCGACACGTTATGGATTACCTTTATTGGGTAAACTGCCATTAACCTTAGCGATTCGAGAAGATTTGGATAAAGGTTTACCCAGTGTAGTGGCGACACCGAATGATGATATTGCTCACTTGTATTTAGCGATAGCGAGGCAAGTGGGCGCAGAATTAGCGCTGTCTAAAGCGCAACCAACCGTTTCTATTAGTATGTCGAATGAATAAGGGTTTAAAATACAAATGAATTCACAGCAGTGTGTGATTATTGGGATTGCAGGTGCATCTGCGTCAGGTAAAAGTTTAATTGCTAAAACGATTTTTGAAGAGTTATGCAGTGATTTAGGGACTGACCAAATTGGTGTGATTTCTGAAGATGCTTATTATCGAGATCAAAGCCATTTGTCGATGGAACAGCGTATTTTAACCAATTATGATCATCCAAAAGCGTTAGATCATGAGCTATTGTGTCGTCATTTACAGCAACTTAAAAATGGTGAGTCTGCTGAGATACCTGTTTACAGCTATAAAGAACACACTCGTACCGATGAAACGTTATCCTTGACCCCTAAAAAGGTGATTATTTTAGAAGGCATTTTATTGTTGACTGATCCTGCCCTTCGCGAAGTCATGGATGCCACTGTTTTTATGGATACACCTTTAGATATTTGTTTTATGCGTCGCTTATCTCGTGATGTGGCTGAGCGCGGCCGCACTATGCAGTCAGTGATGTCACAATACACAGAAACGGTTCGTCCTATGTTTTTACAGTTTATTGAACCGTCAAAACAGTACGCAGATATCATCGTTCCTCGTGGTGGAAAAAACCGCATTGCCACCGATATCTTGAAGGCGAGAATTCAACATTTACTCGCTAAATAACGGCTAAGAGTTATTGTAGAGGATAATAAAATATGCGTTTAACCGATATTGAAATAGAAGCATGTTTAAACGATGGCACTATTATGATGGAGCCTCGTCCCAGCTCTGATGCCATTAGTGGCGTCAGTGTTGACGTGAAACTGGGCAATCAATTTCGCGTGTTTAAAGATCATACTGCGCCTTTCATCGATTTAAGTGGCCCGAGTACTGAAGTGCAGGCGGCGTTAGATAGAGTGATGAGTGATACTATCGTAATCGCTGATAATGAGTCTTTTTTCCTGCATCCAGGCGAGCTTGCGCTATCTATCACCCATGAGCATGTGACCTTACCTGCTGATATCGTGGGTTGGTTAGATGGGCGTTCATCCTTAGCGAGATTAGGGTTAATGGTGCATGTGACGGCCCATCGAATTGATCCCGGTTGGCAAGGGAAAATTGTGTTGGAATTTTATAACAGCGGTAAGTTACCCTTGGCACTAAAACCCTTAATGACCATAGGTGCGCTTAATTTTGAGCGATTAAGACATGCCGTGGCCAAGCCTTATAACACACGGAAAAGCGCAAAGTATAAAGATCAGCAAGAAGCGGTTGCCAGTCGAATTAGCCAAGATAATTGATTCAGGAAAAGTTAATTATTTTAATGGCTTTATCTGGCTATCGAACAGTAAAGTGAGCATCAATGCAAGGTTCAAGCATGACGACAGTTTGGGTAAATGGTGTTGAAAGTGGTCAAGTGATGCCCTTTGATAGAGGGCTAGCTTACGGTGATGGGTTATTTGCGACCATGCGAGTAAAGCATCATGAGATACTGTTTTTAGCTGCGCATTTACAGCGACTGTCTCAGGGAGCCAAACGTTTAGGCTTTAACTGGCAAGCATCACAAACCTTGCAAGAAAGATTAATTCAGCAAGCCATAAGTATAGGTCAAGGCTGTATTAAGCTTTTATTGACGCGAGGTTGTGGCGGTCGAGGTTATGCTGCGCCTATTGAAACACAAATAACAGAAGTGGTGTCTGTACATCCTATTCCCGAACATTATCAACACTGGCAGCAACAAGGTATTTCACTGATCAGCAGTGATGTCATGTTAGGCCGGCAGCCGAGATTAGCGGGCATAAAACACTGTAATCGTCTTGAGCAAATATTCATTAAGTCAACCCCCTTACCTTTAGGTTTTGATGATTATTTGGTCCTAGATGAGCAAGGCTTAGTGATAGAATCTTCCATGGCTAATCTTTTTTTTGTGGATAATCATCAGGCGATTTATACGCCTGCATTGACTCACTGCGGTGTTGCTGGAATGATGCGCGAGCAAGTCATGCATGGGGTGTTAACCTTAGGTTATTCGGTGAATGTTACGCCTATTTCTTTGAATCAACTGGCTGATTTTTCTGCGGCATTTGTGACGAACAGTTTAATGGGAGTTGTGGATGTGATACGCATTAATGATATGACGATGAACAAGCATCCATTGACACACACTTTGCGTACTGCGTTGGATCTTGCTCTGTGAAGCGGTAAGTATGGTAAGTTTTAACAGTATTTTAGGTTGTGATGATGAAAAAAATAGCAGTAGGATTGATTGCGAGTAGTTTGATTGTATTGCTGTTAGCTGCAATAGGAGCCTATTGGGCTTATCAGACCTTGTTAACCTATGGACACAGTCCTATCAATACAGTGACGCCTGTTGAATTGCAAGTGAAAAGAGGCACCTCTTTTTATGAATTAGCGACACAATTACAAGATCAAGGATTAATCGATGATGCTCAAAAATTACGTTGGTTAGCACGCGTCAAACCCAGTATCGCCCATATTCGGTCTGGACTCTATCAAGTTGAGCCCACTGATAGTATTGACAGCTTGCTGGCTAAAATAGCTGATAATCAAGAGAAAGTGTTCACATTAACCTTAGTTGATGGGCTCACAATCAAGGAGTGGAGTGCCCAATTACAAAATGCGCAGCATATGACTTATGAGCCAGATGTGTTTAATAAGGTGTTAGAGGCCAATGGTGATGATTCTCGTTTACCTGAAGGTAAGTTTTTTCCTGATACTTATCAGTACCGAGCGGGTGAGTCCTTATTTGATTTGCTCAATACTAGCTATTTAAAAATGCAGCAAGCGTTAGCCGATGCATGGAATAATCGCGATCCTGATTTACCTTTGACCTCTCAATATCAGTTATTGATTTTAGCTTCTATTATTGAAAAAGAAACGGCGCAAGCCCAAGAGCGCCCGCAAATCGCAGCTGTGTTCATGAACCGTTTGCGTAAAGGTATGCGTTTACAAACGGATCCGACGGTTATTTATGGTATGGGTGAGCGTTATAAAGGCAATATTACACGAAAAGATCTGCGTGAGCAGACACCTTTTAATACCTATCGTATTAAAGGATTAACGCCAACGCCCATCGCAGCGCCCAGTTTAGCTGCCATTCAAGCAGCAGCGCATCCAGCAAAGGTGGATTATTTGTATTTTGTCTCTCGTAATGACGGTAGTCATGTGTTTTCTCACACCTTAAAAGAGCATAATCGGGCTGTGAATAAATATCAGCGAAATCGTTAGTGGATCACTATGATTGGGCTTCATGATCATTGTGATTAAATGCAACAGATTTGAATATATACAAAGAGGTAAGACGTAGATTAAATGGCGAAGTTTATTGTTATTGAAGGGCTAGAAGGCGCTGGAAAGTCCAGTGCAATTGCATTAGTGAGAGATTTTATTGAAAAAAAAATCGGCGCTGTGCCTGTTTGTACTCGAGAGCCAGGGGGAACCCCTCTGGCTGAGAAAATCCGCGATCTCGTTAAAATTGCTGATGAAAGCGATCCCCTTTGTGATGAAGCTGAATGCCTGTTGATCTATGCTGCTAGAGCTCAGCTGATTGCAAATGTGATAAAACCTGCACTTGATGAAGGTGTGTGGGTATTGGGTGATAGGCATAATTTGTCATCGCTGGCTTATCAAGGAGGCGGGCGTCAATTGATGCCATTAGTGGAGTCGGTGAGTGAGGCAACTTTGCAAGGTTTTAAACCTGATTTAACCTTATATTTGGATATTGCGCCTCAGTTAGGGCTGCAAAGAGCTGCGCAAAGGGGCGCATTAGATAGAATAGAGCAACAAGCGTTAGCTTTTTTTGAGCGGGCACGCCGCACTTATTTAAAATTAGCGGCAGCTGATGACAGCATTGTGGTCATTGATGCCAGTCAATCAATGGCCCAAGTGCACAAAGATATTATTGCTGTGCTACAAGCTCAGGGTTGGTGATATGGCTAACGTCGCAATCCCTTGGATCGATACAGTACTGAGTCAATTTAGCGATAAGCTTAAGCAAGGGCTGCATGGCCATGCCTATTTAGTTGGGTTAGATAAAGGTTATGGGGGGAATGAGCTCGTATTGGGAATGGCCAAGGCCTTGCTCTGCCAAAAAGCCACCCCTCGAGGAGGCTGCGGCTTTTGTAAAGCATGTTTGTTATTTGAAGCCAATAATCATCCTGATTTCTACCGCATTGAGGCTGATGGGTATCAAATTAAAGTGGATCAAGTACGTGAACTGTGCCAGCAGCTCACGGAGACGGCTCAACAAGGTGGGCGGCGAGTGGCGGTATTATTTAGCAGTGAGCGGCTTAATCTGGCTGGTGCCAATGCGCTACTTAAAACCCTTGAAGAGCCAGGTAAAGAGACAGTGTTGCTCTTACAGTCTGATACGCCAAGTCGATTAATGGCAACGATTAGCAGTCGCTGCCAGCGTGTTAAGGTGGCGTTACCCACTTTGCAGGCGATAAGGACTTGGTTGGCAGACACTTTAGATGTTCAGCAAGATGTGACTTGGTGTTTACCCGTTGTGGGCGGACCAATTGCATTGGCACAATGCATTCAAGCGGGACAATATGATGAATTACTTCGATTTCGAAAAGCATGGGCACGAAGCCTAGCAAGAGGCAGATTATCAACAGAGTTGATGACATTAAGTGAGCAGCAAGCACTGAATGCCATGAGTATTCTTTATTTAGTTTTGAAACAAAAACTGGTTAAACAAACTGATTTGAATGCCTTGATTCGTATGAAAATTGTCGATTTAGCTGCTGATATTATGCAGCAGTATCACCAACTCAAATTGATGCCTAATATGAACCTCGCTGCATTGTTTAGAGCTTATATTGCCGATTATCAAGCTATTGTGAAAGCTGAATGACTTGTTGTTAATGTCACTTATGGTTATGCTTGCCGTTTTAAAATATCATTCTTAGGAAACCTGTTGTGCTGATAGATTCTCATTGCCATCTCGACCGCTTAAAAGCGGCACCAGATCAAGCCAGTTTACGCCAAATGATCCATGAGGCGAAAGCACGGGGGGTCGAATATTTTCTTTGTGTGAATGTGAGGCAAAATGGCTTTCAAGGGATGAAAGAACGTGTAGCTGAATTTGAACAAGTGTTTATGTCTGCGGGTGTTCATCCTCTCGATGTGCAAGAAGGGCTGAATATTAACGAACTGCATGGGTTCATTAAGGATCCTAAAGTGATCGCCATTGGTGAAACTGGCTTAGATTATTTTTATGCTGATGAGACTAAATCACTTCAGCAACAATGTTTTGAGCAGCAAATAAACCTTGCTGTTGACGTGAATAAACCGCTTATTGTACATACTCGTGATGCAAGAGAAGATACCCTTCATTTTTTAAAACAAGGCCGTGCTGATAAAGTGGGAGGTGTGCTGCATTGCTTTACCGAAAGTTATGAAATGGCGAAATCAGCCATGGAGCTGGGTTTTTATATTTCGGTTTCTGGTATTGTGACCTTTAAAAATGCAGCTGAATTACGTACAACGATACGTAAAATTCCAAAAGATAGATTATTGGTTGAAACGGATTCGCCTTATTTAGCCCCTGTTCCTCATCGTGGTAAAGAAAATCAGCCAGCTTTTGTGCGTGATGTGGCCGAGTTTGTTGCCGAGCTTAGAGGTGAGACTTATGAAGAGTTGGCGGCTTACACATCAGAAAACTTCTTTAATCTGTTTAAGAATGCTCAGAAAATGGCTAAATAACCTGAACTCGGGATAAGCAGCGCCGCTTAATAGCACTATTTTTGCCCCTATCTGTGTTGTGCTTTCTACTAATAGCCCGCTATTAGATACGAAATCCCGCCTTGATATCGACAAAAATTGCAGTATTAAGCCAAGTCCGAAAATAAAGAATGACCCAATTTTATTCAATTTTTTAATATTAAATGGGTTACCTCACATTTTTGACACTCATTATCCCGAGTTCAGGTTAAATAAAGGACAAAAAAAGACCCAAAATGATCCGTGAGGTTTTGGGTCCAGGGGAAGGGCTCCAAGGGTGGAGCCATGCGCTAATGAGTATCGGTTATTTCATCTAACTGGTACTTAAGTGTAGTAGAGGATGTTGAATAAGGGCAAGCTTTATTAGTAATAACTAATTATAGTGGGGCAACCTTGTCTTTCACTAAGTCTCTTGGTAAGTTGTTTTTTAACTTATTGCCTAAATGTTTTACCATACCGAGGAGTTGTCCTTCATAACTCACTAATACTTCACCTTGCGGTTTGATTTTATTTGCTAAAATAATATCACGGCCCATCAGAAAAGAGATGGCTTCTTCTTGGGTTAACGCAATACTGGCTTGATTGTTCCCCAGTGCGATTAAGGCCTCATGTTTCGCTTTAAAGCCTTGTTTAAAGCTGTCGGCTAATTTGAGCCCAATGCGTTGAAAGCGCATTGAGCCGATAAGGGGAATAAAGGGGGTTGGAAACAGCCAATATTCATTTTCTCTTTGCATTATGGTGCCTTGGCCTGAAAGCGCAATGCCAAAAGTATGTTGAAAATAATCCATTAATGCTAGAGTGTGTTTGTGACTGGCAAGGGAGAAAGGAAAGTTTTTTTGCTTATTCGGCTTTGGTGCAATGCGTGGGACGGATTGTTTTTTAGTAATTTTCGCCACGAAAAAGCCTTCACTGTCGTATAGTTGCGGCCAGACGTGTAAAAAACCTTCCTCAGTGATGGCTTTATCGGCCCCACAAAAGAGTTGAGATAAATTATCAAAGTGAACCGCATCACAATACAAGTCTTTAAGGTATAAGCACACGGCTTGGTTTTCAGCCTTGTTTAATGTGCAGGTGGAATAAACTAAGCTGCCCCCAGGTTTTAAGGCCAAAAAAGCGGATTGGATGAGTGCTTTTTGTGTCGCTGCAATATCATCAATTTTATCGGGATCCCAATGGATGAGTGCATCAGGATCTTTTCTCACTGTTCCTTCTCCGCTGCAAGGCGCATCTAATAAGATAGCATCAGCACTTTCATAGAGGTATTCACCAAATACGCGAGCATCGAAATGAGTGAGTGCCGTATTACTGATCCCCATACGTAGTATATTGGCATGAAGCACTTTTATACGACTCGCTGAATATTCATTGGCGATTAACAGGCCTTGATTATTCATCATGGCAGCCATTTGTGTGGTTTTCGATCCGGGTGCCGATGCCATATCTAAGAGGGTATCGGTATGGCTGAAATCATACTCTTGGAATAGAGCGGTTGGCGGTAGCATTGAGCTGGCTTCTTGAATATAAAATAGGCCTTGTAGGTGCTCTATGGTGTTGCCCAGTTGCACGTCTTTTTCAAGGGTGAGCCAAAAGCCTTCTTTGCACCAAGGTATGGGCTCAAAAGACCAGCCAAGAGGGGTCATTCTCTCAATAAAATGCGCGCAACTGATTTTTAATGTATTAACTCGAATAGACAGTCGTAAAGGTTGACCACAAAAGTGAATAAAGTCGTCAAGGCTGAGGTCGCTTGGCAGATCTTGAGCGATGTGATTAATAAAATTTTGATTTAATTGAACCATATTCAGGGTATGATGCTGAAAAGAAGCAGTATATCATAAGAATCGGTATCACTTCTTAAGTATCGATGTTCTCTTCTAGTCACTTTGAGTGCTCGATTAACAATAAAAGGAGCGTGTGTGCTCAATAGAATTTGGTTGTTTTTTTTCGTTATTATTGCTTTGGCAATGGGATTACAGTTAGCAAATGGGCAGACTCAAGTATTCTCATTGACTGTTGAATCGCTCTTTAATAGTGCTAAATTGGCGGCAGAGATTTCACTGGGGCTCATTGGTGTATTGGCATTATGGATGGGGCTAATGCGCGTAGGTGAGCGTGCTGGTGTCGTGGGGGCTTTGGCAAAAGTGTTAGAGCCTTTATTAAGTCGATTAATGCCTGAAGTACCCAGAGGTCATGCTGCTTATGGTAGCATGACCATGAACTTAATGGCGAATATGTTAGGTTTAGACAATGCCGCAACCCCGCTGGGATTAAAAGCTATGCATGATTTGCAAAGTTTAAATCCAAATAAATCGGTAGCAACTAATGCTCAAATTTTATTTTTAGTATTAAATACGTCTTCCGTGACCTTGATCCCTGTGACGATCTTCTTGTATCGCGCTCAGCAAGGCGCCGTGGATCCAGCCGAGATCTTTTTACCTATTTTGTTGGCGACTTCAGCCTCCAGTATCGCAGGCGTATTGTTAGTGGCATTTGTACAAAGGATTTCGTTACTCAATGCTGTGTTACTGAGCTATTTTAGTGTCATGTTTGCTTTTCTCATTGCCTTTGTTTGGTATCTAGGCACTTTAAGTGCACAAGCGATGGGGAGTTTTTCAAGTTTGTTAGGTAATGGCGTGCTTATCTTATTAATACTTAGCTTTATATTAATCGCTGGATATCGAAAAGTGGCTGTTTATGATGAGTTTATAGAAGGGGCAAAAGAGGGGTTTTCTCAATCCATTCAACTTATTCCTTATTTACTGGCTATGTTAGTGGCCATAGGTTTGTTAAGAGCGTCAGGTGCATTAGCGTATTTTCTGGATATGATCCGTCAAGTGGTATTGTTACTGGGGGGAGATGGCCATTTTGTTGAGGCGCTGCCCACTGCTATCATGAAACCTTTTAGTGGCTCAGGTGCCCGTGCCATGATGTTAGAGACTATGGATCAATATGGCGTTGATTCTTTTAGTGGTCGATTAGCTGCAATTTTTCAAGGCAGTACCGAAACGACTTTTTATGTATTAGCCGTGTATTTTGGCGCTGTTGGGATCCGTAATGGTCGCCATGCTATCGCCTGTGGACTGGGAGCGGATTTAGCGGGAGTGATTGCCGCCATAGTGGTTTGTTACCAGTTTTATGGCTAGCAATGAAAAAGAGGCAGGAAAAAGTGCATGCCATTTGTATGCCTGACAAGGGGGAGTAGGTGAGCTTATTATTAAAGCACTTTATGGGTTCGATAAAGGAAAAGTGAATAAGCTTTGTTAGGTGTAGTGGTAAGTTTCATGTAAAATAGACAGATAAAAGATCGGAACAATTGAAGAAGTGCTATGTCGTTTTGGAAAACCATTCCTTTAGCTGAAATGAGTCAGTCCCAATGGGAGTCTTTGTGCGATGGCTGTGGAAAATGCTGTTTAAATAAGATTATCGATGACGAAACGGAAACCTTGTATTACACGAATGTGGCTTGTGAATTATTAGAGCATCAGCAAGGTGGATGCCAAGATTATGCTCATCGATTCTCAAAAGTGCCAGGGTGCACTAAAGTCAGTATGGATAATATTGCTGAGCTGACTTGGTTACCTAATAGTTGTGCCTATAGGCGACTGTTTTTAGGGCGAGAGCTGCCTTCATGGCATCCGTTATTGACCGGTTCAAAAGAGGCTATGCAACAAGCGGGGATCGCCATTAACGGTCGTGTCATTGATGAAAAACAGGTAAAGTACTTAGACGATCATATTGTGTTATGGCCACTTAAAGATGTTGATTAGTCTTGAAATATATTCACGTTTTTATGATAAGCAATAGTTTTGACATTTTTCAGTTATTATGTGACTAGTGATAGGGAAATCACGGATAAAATCTGTGAAAATTTGTTCATTCAGATCAAAACAATACAGTGTCTATCCATAGAAGATATAGTTATACCAATTCTATTATATAAGTGATCTTTCAGCGGGAATTTAACATGCTGTAGGCAAGGTCGTTAATTGCTCCTGTATTAACAGACAGTCCCACCATCCATGGTGGACGCAGATGATTGAAGCTAATAGTTATTCTCGGCTTGGGTTCAAACGTCGCTCTACCTCCTTCATCCATGAAGTCGTATATCGAAAGCAGCTAAGTCACATAAAGTATGTTGAAACCCGCACAAAGTGA